>JANTFN010000194.1 GCA_024763435.1 Thermodesulfobacteriota bacterium
GACACCCGCTTTCACCAGCCCAACCACATATTTAACGGTGGGCCACATATCCCACACAGGCCCGGTAATCACCGTATCCGGCGCAAGTTTGGCCTGATCGGACATATTGGAAATAGCCAGGACATGTTTTTCCTTCGCCGCTTCAATAACCCCGAAGCGTTCCGCATAAACGACATCAACCCCGTCCTCAATCTGGGCCAGGGCCGCTTCCTTGGCCTTGGGGGGATCAAAAAAGGATCCAATAAAAGAAACTTTGCATTTAACCTTTTTATTAACGTTTCTGGCACCCGCCTTAAAGGCGTTGACAAGGCGGTTGATCTCAGGAATTGCCATCCCGGCAACCACCCCTATTTTATTCGTTTTGGTCATCTTCCCCGCGATCATGCCGGAGAGATAGGCGGCCTCGTGAATCCAGTTGTCGAACACACCAAAGTTCGGCTCGGCAGGCCCGATTCCCGACCCGAAAACAAAGGCGACTTTTGGGTAATCTTTGGCGACACGGCGCGCGATACGCTCCGCCCCAAAGGCGTCCCCCATAATCAGTTGATACCCTTTTTCAGCATACTCGCGCATGACACGGGCGAAATCCGCCGATTTGACGCTTTCCGACCACGTGTATTCGATACCCAGGTTCTTCTTGGCTTTAAGCAATGCCACATGAATCTGATTGACCCAGGGTTCTTCAATCGGGGTTTCAAATACCGCGGCAACTTTAATCTTTTTCCCCGCCGCAAAGGCCGGCTGCACCATGGCCCCCGCTATGACAAACATAAATGTGACCACCGCAATCAGCACGTAACGTCCCAGCTTGAATCTCTCCATGATCCCCTCCTCTTTTTTTCGGCATGAAAGGCCTTTTTTCTAAAACCTCATTAAAAGCCCCGCATTCACCACTTAAGTCAAAGATTGCGTTCAATGTTTTGCTTACATTTAAACGAATCCACCCTTTAACGCCTCTTTCCCCCCTGCCTAACCATCCCTCCTTTCCTTTTCAGCATAAATGTTAATTACATTTGCGTATCACAAGGGCCCTTATTGTGTCAAGAAACACTTTGCTGTCCCAGGCTGGCGGCAGTGAAAAGGAAATACAGAAACAACAGGGCACCTCGCTATTTGCAAACACACTATTTTTTGCGCTGACGGGAAATTCAAACGACTTCTCCGGCTGGGATCTTGAAAGATTTATTTATAAAGCGTATATTCAGTTTAACCATAGAGGACTTAAAACCCTTGAAAACGATTAAGATCATATTATGCCTTCTTTTCCTCTTTCCCGCCGTAGCATCTGCTCAGACAGATCTGTTTTTCAGGGTCAAAATACCCGACGGAAAGGTCTCCACATCTTTCTCGAATGGTGTCATTCGAGGAACGAGAAACCGGTATTTTATCAAGGCCGACAAGGATCAGCTCCTAACCGTCAAAATAACATCTCTGGAAAACAACGCCTGTTTTCAGATTAACATCCCCGGCAGCAAGAAAATGCTTGAGGGGGCAGGAGAGCTGGACGACGCAACAGAATGGTCCGGAAAACTCCCGAAATCCGGAGATTACGAAATAATTGTCGGCGGTATCCGGGGAAATGCTTCCTATGTCCTCACCGTTACGCTCAAGTAAAGCGGCCTTGATTTAAGCGCCCACAAAGTGTTAGACCCGGGGCAATGAAATTTTTATCACGCCGACAATTTTTGAAGCTATCTCTTGGGAGCGCGGCTTCCCTGGCTGCGCTCCCTTTATGCTGCCACCCAATTTACGCGAAACCCAACCGACCAGCTACCTTGGACGAAAAAATAGGCGAGATGCTGACCGGCGGGTTTCGCGGCCTCACACCCTCCCCGTCACTTCCGATTATCAGGGATCTGAAACAGCGGCATCTCGGGGGCGTTGTCCTCTATGATTATGATGTCCCCACACATCGGGCCCTGCGGAATATCCAGTCGCCCGCCCAGGTTAAGGCCCTGATTGCCGGGCTTCAGGCCTTATCCGCCGTGCCGCTGCTTGTAACCGTTGATGAAGAGGGAGGAAGAATCAGCCGGCTGAAGGAAAAATACGGGTTTCCGCCCACCGTATCCGCTCAGAGGCTTGGCGAAAAAAACGATCTGCCCTATACGTATCACCAGGCTCGACAAATCGCGGAGACCCTGAGGGGGCTGGGCTTTAACCTGAATTTTGCGCCCGTTGTGGACCTCAACACCAACCCCGACAACCCGATTATCGGAAAACTCGAACGCAGTTTTTCGGCAAATCCAGATATCGTCACCCGACAGGCGCTTGCCTTCATCAGGGCGCACCATGCCGTGGGCGTCGGGTGTACTCTCAAGCACTTTCCGGGACACGGAAGCTCTGCCGGAGACTCGCATACCGGTTTTGTCGATGTCACGGCAACCTGGTCGCCGGTTGAGCTGGAACCGTATAAAGCGATTATCAGCCAGGGGATGGCCGACGCGGTTATGACCGCCCATATCTACAACGCGAAACTCGACGCCCGCTATCCCGCCACGCTTTCGAAACCCGTTATTACCGGCATTCTCCGCGAAAAAATGGGGTATCAGGGCGTTATTATCTCCGATGATATACAGATGGGGGCCATCAGGAAATACTACGGGTTTGAAAAGGCCCTGCGCCTTGCCATTGAGGCCGGCGTTGACATCCTCCTCATCGCGAACAATTCAATCTACGACGACCAGGCCCTCACCCGCGCGGCGGCGGTTATTAAGCGCCTCGTTATGCAGGGAAAAATCAGCGCGAAACGGATTGACGCATCATACCGGCGTATCCGACGGCTAAAACAGAAATATGCAAGTGCCTGAGCTGACCAAACCTGAACCTGTATCTAACCCCATGACGCCCCGGCGGGTTATTGTTGTCGGCGGGGGCGCCGCCGGTCTCATGGCCGCGGGAAGGGCCGCGGAATCGGGCGCTGCAACCCTCCTGCTGGAAAAGATGAAGCGCCCGGGGCGCAAACTCGCTATTACAGGCAAGGGCCGCTGCAACCTCACGAATATCGCGGAGCTTTCGGAATTTATCGACCATTTCGGAAAATCCGGGCGCTTCCTCCATCAGGCCTTTCACCGCTTCTTCACCCCGGACCTGATGGCGTTTTTTGAGGCCCGGGAGCTCCCCCTGACTGTGGAACGGGGCCGCCGTGTTTTTCCGACCAGCGGGAAGGCGCCGGATGTCGTCCGCGCCCTGCTGCAATGGGTCCGGCATCTTGGCGTAACAATTCAATCGGACGCACCGGTCAGCGGCCTGATTCTGAACGACGGACGTGTTGCTGGTGTCATCACCGGCGGCGCAAAAATCCCCGGCGATGCCGTGATTCTCGCAACAGGCGGGGCCTCATATCCCGCCACGGGGTCCACTGGCGACGGCTACGGCCTGGCCAAATCCGCCGGGCACAGTATTATCCCCATCCGCCCGGCACTGGTCCCCCTGACCCTTTCCGGAAACGACGCGAAGGAATTGGCGGGGCTCACCCTCCGAAATGTCAGGGTCCGCATGTTCATCAGCGGGAAAAAGGCCTACGAGGCCTTTGGGGAAATGGGATTTATTCCAACCGGCGTCTCGGGGCCGGTAATTCTTACTCTGAGCGGCGCAGCCGTCGATGCCCTGAACCGGGGCGATACCGTCACCCTGTCGGTGGACCTGAAACCCGCGCTGGATGACGTGAAACTCGACGCGCGACTTGTCCGCGACCTTACGGCCCGCGCCCGGGAACCCTTCGACAGCCTGCTCCGCGGGCTGCTGCCGAAAGAAATGGTCCCTGTTTGCATCGATACCCTTCACATCCCCCCGGATAAACCAGGCGCGCAGATCACCGCGAAGATGCGAAAACGCCTTCGGGCATGGCTCAAGGACTACCGGCTGGAAATCACGGGCCACCAGCCCCTCGCCGAGGCCCTCATCACGGCGGGCGGCGTCAGCACACGCGAGATTGACCCGAAAACGATGGCTTCCCGCCTCACAACGGGACTTTATATCACGGGAGAGCTGCTCGATATCCAGGCGGATACCGGGGGCTACAATCTTCAGGCGGCCTTCTCCACCGGCTGGCTTGCCGGTCAGAGCGCGGCGG
>JANTFN010000195.1 GCA_024763435.1 Thermodesulfobacteriota bacterium
TGACAGGTCCCGGCCAGCCGTAATTAATGTCGCCCACGCCTCGGCCCTCGCGCCTGAAAGGGCGGTAATGGTGCCATCCAGGTCTTCTGATTTCAAGAGGCGGTGTTTCAGGGCCATTTGCGTTTCCTGAACAGCTGCCAGTGTTCCCCCGTATTTTCTAATGAGGGTTGCATAGGTGGTGAGACGCTCTTCAATCTCTTCCAGGCGACGGGGTTCGAATTCTATCTTCGATCCGTAGCGCTGAAGGTCTCCCGCGGCTTCGTCGAGAAGGATATCCGCCTCCTTAAGATTTTTCAACGTTTCCTTAACGCGCGTATCAACACCCGCCATTTCTTCAACATGCTGAAGGGCCTCTTGAACCTGGGGAATGGCGGCTGCTTCCATCTCGCAAAGGAGATCGAGGGCCCTCTGGGAATTTTTCAGGAGGGCACCGGCGTGGTTCAAGATAGTTTTTTCCTCCTTCAGTTGGCGGTATTCCTCCTCAGAAAGCCCGGCGGCTTCAATCTCACGGAGCTGGAAGGTATAAAGTTCCCGTTCCTGCTTTTCCCGTTCCTTCCAGTTCTCAAGTTCCAGGAGTTTTTTAGAGATATCCCGATAATGCCAGTAGGAATCGCTGAATTGGCCCCGGTTACTTAAAAGTCCGCCGAAGGCGTCAAGCATCCAGAGTTGAACCTCGGGGTCTTTGAGGGTTGTATGATCATGCTGTCCCGAGATCTGAATCCGATCTTCGAGGAAAGAGCGAAGAACGGTCAGGGTAGCGGTTTCATCGTTGATTTGGGCGCGATTGGGGCCATTTTTTTGAATAATCCGTTTTACCTGCAGTATAGTATCATCCGCGGCGAACCCCGTTTCGGCTAATCGTGCCTTCAGCGTTGGATCCAGCGTCAGAATTCCCTCGACAACGGCCCGATTTTCTCCCCGGCGCAGAAGGGCTTCGCTGGGGCGTTTTCCCGTAAGTAACGAAATAGCTTGTATCAGAAGGGATTTGCCCGCCCCCGTTTCCCCCGTCAGGACGGTGAGACCCTCAGAAAGCTCGAGCTCTATATCTGAGATAAGAGCGAGGTTTTTGACGCGTAAAAAGGTTAGCATCCCCTAACGCTCTCCCCACTTGAGTTTCGTCCGCAGAATCTCGTAGTAACTTTTGCCGGGGGGGACAATCATCGCAATGGCGTTTTTTGACTTGGAGATATCCACGGTATCTTCATAGCCGATGGGATGCCCAACCTGTCCGTCAACCGTGACGATGACCTCGTCCTCTTTCGAGAGGAGGGTCAGGGTTGCTGTATCATTCTCGCGAATCAGAATAGGGCGGTTGGTCAGGGTATGGGAACAGATGGGAGTGATGATAATGCCGTTAATGCCGGGACAGACAATGGGACCGCCCGCGGAGAGGGAGTATCCCGTGGAACCCACGGGCGTGGAGATAATCAGCCCATCTGCCCGATAGGTCGTCAGATACTCGCCGTTGATGGCTGCTTTGATATTAATGATGCGGGCCAGCGCCCCCTTGTTAATGACGACATCATTCAGGGCCTGAAAGGTTTTGCGGACCCCGTCCCTTCGGTTTACGGTAGTCGTCAGCAACATACGTTTTCGAATAGAATAATTCCCATCAAGGATTTCTTTCAGGAGGGGAAACATCTCGGGCAGGGTAACCTCTGTTAGGAATCCCAATCCGCCCATATTGATGCCGAGGATGGGGACCTTGTCGTTCCCTACCGCCCGCGCGACACTCAGGAGGGTACCGTCCCCGCCCAGCACAATCACCATGTCCACCTGGCCGGGCAGGGTTGTCCTGGAAGGGAGGGACTGGGAGGGCATAATCGCGAGGTGGTCTTCCTGGATAACCTTTATTGCCCGGGCTTCAAGCCACTTTTTTAGCTCACTGGCTGTTTTTCGGACATCTTCCTTATGGGGTTTCCCCGCAATACCGATCGTATGAAATGTCACATTGCCCCCCATTTATACTTTCTCTTCAATTATAGCCTTAAAAGCCTCCGGAGTCAAAATCTTCAGTCCAAGGGCCCGTGCCTTTTGGAGTTTTGAACCCGCCTTTTCCCCTGCTACCACGCAGGTTATCTTACGTGAAACTTGATTTGCTGTGGTTGCTCCAAGTTTTTCTACAATCTGTTTAGCTTCATCTCTTGCCATTCCCGGCAGGGTGCCGGTAAAGACAAAAACCTCTCCGGAAAGCGGGGCCTCGTTTTTGCTGGTTTCTTCGTAATGAACACCGGCCTCGAACAGGCGCTGAATAGTCTCCAGGTTTTCAGGGGTGGCAAGGAAGGTTTGAACGCTTTGCGCAACCTGGGGGCCAATTTCATTAATTTCTAAAAGTGAACTCTCATCGGTTTTTACCAGGGCATCGAAACAGCCATAGTGGTCAGCGAGTACCTGGGCAAGGTGTTCCCCCACCAGGGGAATTCCCAGGGCATAGAGGAACCGGGCAAAGGTTGTCCGCTTGCTCTTCTCAATCTCATCCAGCAGGTTCCGGGCGGATGTTTCCCCCATGCGATCAAGACCGGCAATGGTTTCCCGGGTCAGGTGGTAGATGTCGGAAAAATTTTTAACAATTCCCTTGTCAACCATCTGATTTACAAGTTTTTGTCCCAGGCCATCGATAGCCATTGCCCGTTTGGCAACAAAGTGTCTGAGCCTTGCCTTGAGCTGGGCCGGGCAGGAGATGCCCATGCACCGATGGCTTGCCTCTCCCGGAAGCCGGACGACGGGTGACGCGCACACGGGGCATTTTTTCGGAAAGACAAAGGGACGGCTCTCTGGAGTCCGTTTGGAAAGGATCACCCTGACAACCTCCGGAATTACCCCGCCGGCGCGTTGCACAATCACCCAGTCGCCGACGCGAATGTCTTTCCGCTCAATTTCATCCTGATTGTGCAGAGTGGCACGGCTGACGGTCGCGCCCTCAACCACCACCGGTTTCATAACAGCCACGGGGGTCAAGATCCCCGTTCGGCCCACCTGAACGATAATGTCTTCAATTCGGGTCATTTCCTGGCTGGCGGGAAACTTATAGGCGATAGCCCACCGGGGGCTTCGGGATACTTCGCCGAGTTGTTTTTGAAGTTTGAGGTCATTAACCTTGATAACAACGCCGTCCATTTCGTAGGGAAAATCGTCCCGTATTTTCAGAAGGTCGTGAAAATAGGTGATAGCTGCTTCGACGCCCAGACAAAGTTTGGCATACGGGTTGGTCTTGAGGCCGAATTTCGGAAGGGTTTTCAGGATGTCCCAGTGCGATGTAAATGTAAGACCTGCGACAATACCCACGCCATAAAAATAAACATCCAGCGGACGAGCGGCAGTTACATGAGAATCAAGTTGACGCAGAGAACCCGCCGCGGCATTCCGGGGATTGGAAAAAGCCGGGTTTCCTGCCCGTTCCCGCTCCTGATTCAGCCGTTTGAATCCGGCAAGGGGCATGAAGACCTCCCCGCGCACGTGAAGCCGGGCGGGAATGGTCCCTGCGTCTTCCCGAAGTCGCAGGGGGATGGCCTTGATTGTCCGGATGTTTGCGGTAACATCCTCGCCTGACGTTCCGTCTCCGCGGGTTGCGCCGCGGACAAGGCTGCCGTTTTCATAGCGTATTTCAATCGCAAGTCCGTCCATTTTCGGTTCACCCACGTATTCGACAGGCCCCTTTATCCCCAGCATGCGCTGAATCTTTCTGTCAAATTCGCGGATTTCTTCATCATTAAAACCATTGGCCAGGCTCAGCATCGGCAGTTCATGACGCACCGACTGGAACATCTCTAATGGCGGTGCGCCCACGCGCCGGGTCGGGGAATCCGGTGTTATGAGTTTCGGGTTTTCTGCTTCCAGCGTCAAGAGCTGCTGCATCATTCTGTCGTATTCGGCATCAGGGATCTCCGGATCATCCAGCACGTAATATCGGTGATTATGATATCGGAGTGCTTCCCTCAGGGCTTCGATTTCCTTTTTCACAAATTTTTGAACCACTGACGCCTCCCATTACGCTTTAAGTCCGTTATAAATCAGGATGCCAGTTGCCGCAAGGGCGAAAGGGATAAAAATGAACCGTACCCGGGGTCCAG
>JANTFN010000196.1 GCA_024763435.1 Thermodesulfobacteriota bacterium
CATGCGCAAGGTCCCGCAAGAAACGATCGACACGCCCTTGAAGGAGGCACCTTTTTTTGGATTGTTATTGCCTGGTTTTGCATCTTTTTCGCTCATTGTCTCTCCTCCCTGCCCCATTCGTCTGTAATCGTTGGGGGGTATTTTGTTGGAAACCCTATCACAGGCGGGAAACCCCCCGCAAGAAATTTCCATTTTGAACCTTTTTACACAAACCATAGGATTTTTCAAAAAAGTATGGTATAGGATTACGGATTTATGGGGCTCTAAAAAGATAAAGGGCCCGCCGGAAATGGACGGTAATGGGAGAACCTTCGAATTCAAAAGAATTTTTAACCCTTACGGGTATGAATTTGAGGAGTACAAAGTTGTTTTATCGCACGCAGTTACGTGTGAGAAGGCTCGAAAGTCAGATTTTTTAAAAACCGTCGAAGGCATTTCAGTGTGACTAAAAAAACAGAAGGAGAATATTATGGCAGCAGAAGTTATTAAGGGGAAACCGATTGCGGACAAGATTCGCGAGGAAATCATAACGGAAGTGAAAGAACTCAAGGAAAAAGAGTGTAATCCCAGGCTGGCCGTGCTCCTCGTAGGCGATGACCCGGGCAGCGTATGGTATGCCAAGTCCAAGGTCAAAATCGGGGAAAAGCTGGGTATCTTCGTGGATCTGAACACGATGCCCGCGGATACCGACCAGGAAACGGTGCTGAAAACGATTCAGGGATGGAATAATGACCCGAACGTGCACGGCATCCTGGTGGAGTTGCCCCTTCCCAAGCACCTGGCCAAAGAGGTGGTGATGGAATCGATTACCCCCAAAAAGGATGTTGACGGGGTACACCCCGTCAACCGGGGATACCTGCTGGGCGGGCAGGAACACCTGGCCCTTGTCCCCGCCACGCCCCAGAGCTGTATTACCCTCGCTGAACGGGCGGGGATCAACTTCCGGGGCAAACGGGTCACCCTGGTGGGCAGGGGCGACACGGTGGGCAGACCTTTGGCGAGCCTGCTCATCAAGCGTGACGCCACCATTACCGTGTGCCACACCAAGACAGCGGACCTGGCCGCCGAGTGCCGGCGGGGAGAAATTGTGGTCGCGGCTGCTGGCTGGGCCGGCTTGGTGAAGAAGGATATGATCAGCCCCGGCACCGTGGTCATCGACGCCGGTGTTAATGAGGTGGGAGATGGCAAATACGTGGGTGACGTGGAACCCGACGTAGCCGATGTGGCCGCCGCCATTACACCGGTTCCCGGCGGCGTCGGCTCCCTGACCACCACCATCATCATGAACAATGTTCTGAAGGCCATAAAACTTCAGGGCCTCGCGTAAGGAGGATAAAAATGACCGAACTTTTTAATCAGTCGATGAATGAGTTTATTGAAAAGGCGGCCTCCAACTCCCCGACGCCCGGGGGCGGAAATGTCTCCGCTGTCATCGCGACACTGGCCGCTTCCATGGTTTCCATGGTCGCGAATCTGACCATCGGGAAAAAGGGGTATGAAGAGGTTCAGGATCAGGCGAAAAAGGCGGCGGACGACCTGAAGGGCATTATCGAAACCCTCAAGGACTTGACCGCGAAGGATATGGCCGTTTTCAGCAAGTTTATGGAGGCCCTGCGGATGCCCAAGGATACCGAGGAGCAAAAGGCAACACGGACCGAGGCCATGCAGCAGGCGGCCAAGACGGCAACCGAGGTTCCCATGGAAATTTGCCGGCAGTGCCTTGAAGTCCTGAAAATAGCCGTTCCCCTTGCCACTTATGGCAACAAGGGTGCCATCTCGGATGTGGGTGTCGGGGCTTATGTGGCCGAGGCCGCGCTTCGTTCCGCCATGCTGAGCGTTGATATCAACCTGCCGGGAATCAAGGATCCGGCGTTTGTGGAAAAATACAGGGCCGAACGGCGCCAGCTTTTCGCCGACGCGGATGAGATGAAACTTATCGCCGTGGCGAAGGTCAAGGAAAGGTTATAACAGACCGGGACAAGACATTCCCGCTTGTTTGACTGAAAAACGACGAATAAAAAGGAGGAGATTATGCAAAAAGTAGGAATTATCGGCGTGGGGCAAAGTACCTTCGTCCGGGGGTATGAGGGCTCTATCCGGGAACTCGCCTTTGAAGGGTTTCAGGAATCGATGAGGGATGCCCAGCTTAAACCCGCTGATATCAACGCGTCAATTATTTGTTCCGCCCCGGAGTATGACAAACAGCGCACGCCGGCTGGTTTGCTGGCCGAGTATTTCGGACTCAATCCGCAGCCCACCTTTTATATCGAAAGTGTGTGCTCATCCAGCAGTATGGGGTTACGGGTCGCCTATTCGATGATTCAGGCCGGTCTTCATGATGTTGTGGCCGTCATCGGCTTCCAGAAGATGTCTGAGATATCTTCCGCGGAATCCCAGGAACGGATGGGACGGGGCGCCGACATTATGTGGGAATCCCCTTTTGGGACGATGATGCCCGCCTATTACGCCATGCACGCCCGCGCGCACATGAATACCTATGGAACTACCGAGGAAGACCTCGCGCTTATCCGTGTTAAGGCTGCCAGTTATGGCCAGATCAATGAAAAAGCCGTCTATCGTAAAGAAGTAACCCTGGAAAAGGCCCTCGGGTCCGATCCGGTGGCCACGCCCCTGAAGGTTTTTGACTGCTGCGCTAACGCGGACGGGTCCTCCTGTATTATCGTGGCAAGTGAGAAGATGGCGAAGAAACTTTCTCCCAAACCTGTCTGGATCCTGGGTCTGGGTGCCGCGAGTGCCGCTATCAACATGCCCGGCCGTAAAACCTTTACCGGCCTGACCTGCGCCAGAGAGGCCGCCAAACAGGCTTATGGTATGGCGGGATTGACCCCCCAGGACATTGATGTGGCTGAGGCCCATGACTGTTTTACAATTGCGGAGATGATGGCCTATGAAGACCTTGGCTTTGCAGAGCGGGGTAAGGGAAAAGAGCTGATCCGCAATAAGGAAACCTACATTGGCGGGAAAATTCCGGTTAATGTGGACGGTGGCCTCTTGTCAAAGGGACATCCCATTGGGGCCACAGGCGGTTCTCAGATCCGCACGATTACGTTGCAACTACGCGGGGAAGCGGGCGCTATGCAGGTTGAGGGTGCCAAAACAGGGCTTGTTCACAATATTGGCGGGGTTGGAATCTACGGCAACGTCAGCATTTTTGGGAGGGATTAACATGGGATTCGAACGATTTGGAACGGTTTCTTTTGTAGCTCAGACAAAGGTGGCCGAGTTTATAGGTTATCTGGACGAGGGGAAGGTCATGGGAACGCAGTGCAAATCCTGCGGGACAAAATTTTTCCCCCCAAGAAATGATTGCGCCCAGTGCCTTGGCTCGGATATTGAATGGTTTGAAATTACCGGCAAGGGAAAGCTCCTGACCTTTTCAAAACTGATTTACGCGCCCGCGGGTTTCGAGGGGGATTTGCCCTACCGGATTTGTGTGGTCGAGTATGAGGATGGCGTGAAGGTCTTCGGAAGAATCAGCCCGTCTATTCCTGATGAAGATGTTTCGATTGGAATGGCGCTTGTCGCGGTTCCCGTAAAACTTTCCGGAGAAAAGATAGCGTACGAATTTCAACGCGCCTGATCCGCCAGCAGCATTTTGTATAAGCCCCCCGCGCGAACCATTCCACGGGGGGTTTTTATCGATGATGTGGCCTGCCTTTTGACATATTTCCCCTTTTCGGATATATAAAAAGACCAGAAAATATTCCTTATTTATAAAGGCTGTCCCTGATGATGACGTTTGTGAAACATTTGCCCCATGACCTTGTTAATTTTTTGCTGGTCACGCTTTTTTCACTGCTGATAGGCGTGGAGCAGCGGCGGCATCATCTCGATGAAAGTGAAGAGGAAAAACAGGAATTCCTCTTTGGAACAGACCGAACCTTTACCCTCATCGGTATTTTGGGGTTTATCCTTTACGTTATTTCACCGGAGTCTTTAATCCCTTTCCTCGCGGGGATTATTATTCTCTCGATGTTTCTGGGCATTTATTATCTGAATAAAATAAGGCTTCGAAAACATTTTGG
>JANTFN010000197.1 GCA_024763435.1 Thermodesulfobacteriota bacterium
GGATGAAGCGGTTGCTGGCGATGAAGAAGATCCCTTGTCGCCGGAGGAAGTGTCAGAAAAACTTGACGAGGATTAGATTAAAAGGGAATTTAAGCTTTTAATTGTCTCGAGGAGTGTGAGATATTTTTCACGCGGAAAGCACGAAGCGATAAAGTTTTTTGTTGACAACTTTTCTCGCCGGTGTTATTAAATTTGAAAATCAACTTTTCTGGAAGGTGCGTTCATGATTGAAATACGTTTTCATGGAAGAGGAGGACAGGGAGCGGTAACATCGGCCGAACTCCTTGCTGTATCGGCGATTGAACATGGCAAATATGCCCAGGCATTTCCGAGTTTCGGCCCGGAGCGCCGGGGCGCGCCTGTGGTCGCCTTTTGTCGTATCAGTGACAAACCTATCAAGCTGAGGGCGAATATCTACACGCCGGATGTGGTTGTTGTTCTGGATCCGTCGGTTCTGACGATTGCCCATGTGGAGCAGGGCCTTAAAGAGGATGGAATCTTAATCTGCAATACCAAATATGATGGGCAGAGAATAAGAAAGATCCTCAAAATAAAACAGAAAATTGCCACAGTGAATGCAACGCGGATTGCCATGGATATTCTCAAACTCCCCATTACCAATACCACAATGCTCGGGGCCCTGATTAAATCGACGGGCCTGATGGAAAAGGATGCCCTCGAAGGACCGTTGAAAAAGCGGTTCGGGAAGATCGCGGAGAAAAATATCGCGACGTATAAAGAGGCTTATGACAAAACGGTTATTCTGGAAAGTTAAAGGAGAAAAGGGTGAAACCTGTTGACCAAATGACATGGAAGGATCTTGCCGTCGGTTGCGTGGTAGAGAATGCCGGAAATGCCGACACTTATAAAAGCGGCGACTGGCGGTCCATGCGCCCCATCTGGGACAAAGACAGATGTATTAAATGCGGGGTCTGCTATATTTTCTGCCCCGATATGGCTATCAAAGAGACAGAGGACGGTTATTTCGAAGCCGACCTTTTTTACTGCAAGGGTTGCGGCATCTGTGTCCGTGAATGCGTCACAGGGGCTATCCGCTTAGTTGAGGAGGAAGAATAATGCCAAAACGTGAAGGTATGGAGGTATCCATCGCCGCGAGTGAAGCGATTCGCCTGGCCAATGTGGATGCCATAGCGGCCTATCCTATTACACCCCAGACGCATATTGTGGAGCATCTTTCGGAATTTGTCGCCAACGGGGAGCTGGACGCGGAATTTATCCCCGTGGAATCCGAGCACTCTGCCATGAGCGTTTGCATGGGAACTTCGGCGGCCGGGGCCAGGACCTTTACCTGCACGAGTTCGCAGGGCCTCGCGCTGATGTCCGAGATTGTTTTTATAGCCCCACCCATGCAGCTTCCCATCGTGATGATCCTGGCGAACCGGTCTCTTTCAGGGCCTCTGAGTATCTGGAATGACCATACTGACGTGATGATGGTTCGGGACTGCGGGTGGATTCAGGCCTTCGGGGAAAACGGTCAGGAGATTTTTGATCTGACCCTGGCGGCATTCAGAATCGCGGAGGATCGCCGCGTTCTGCTGCCGTTTATGGTGAATATGGATGGCTTTATCCTGTCGCATGTGATTGAGCCTATTGAAATGATGGATCAGGAAACTGTGGATAAATTTCTGCCGGTTTACAAACCTAAATACCGTATGGATCCGGACAACCCCGTGACAATGGGTGCCTTTGCCATGCCGGATCTCTACACGGAGACCAAAAAGGCACAGGATGAAAAACTCAAGGCCTCTCTCCCTGTTATTGAAGAGGTATGGAAGGAATTCGGCGACCTGACGGGGCGGTATTATCACCCCATCGAGACCTATAAGGCGGAGGGCGCGAAGACCCTTTTTGTGACCATGGGGAGTTTTGGAGAGACGGCCTCAACGGCCGTGGACATGTTGAGAGAAAAGGGCGAGGATGTCGGGCTTTGTCAGATCCGGCTCTGGCGGCCGTTTCCTTATGAGGCCTTCTGGAAGGCAGTTGAAGGCGTGGATACCCTCATTATTGTTGACCGCGCGACATCCTATGGTGGCCCGGGTGGTCCGGTGGCCTCGGAGATACGTTCAGCACTCTACACGCTGGACCCGAAGCCCAGGGTAGTGGATTTTATCGCCGGTCTTGCCGGCAGAGATGTGGCCCCCGTGAATTATGAAGATATGTACACCCGCGCGAAGGCACGTATCGCGTCAGGCGATATCGCGGGATACGAAATCTATGGAGTGAAAGAATAATGGAAAATATGAATGTTTATGCCGTTAAACTGCTCCCGAAGGGGGAGTTTATTGCCCCCGGGCATCGCGCGTGTCAGGGATGCGCGGAAGTTTTGGCTGTACGTCTTGTGGGAAAGGCCCTTGGCCGCAACACGGTCGTGGCCAGTGCCACCGGCTGTATGGAAATCATCTCCTCCCCCCTGCCGACCACCTCGTGGCGGGTTCCCTGGATACACGTGGCCTTTGAAAATGCCGCCGCGGTGGCATCCGGTATGGAAGCGGGGTTGAAGGTATTGATGCGGAAGGGGCGGATTCCTAAAAAGAAGATTAATGTTCTGGCAATGGGGGGCGATGGCGGAACCGCCGATATCGGCCTGCAAGCCCTTTCCGGCGCGCTGGAAAGGGGCCACAACTTTCTCTATGTTTGCTACGACAATGAAGCCTACATGAATACGGGGATTCAGCGGTCTTCCTCGACGCCCTTCGGCGCGGCAACCACGACCTCACCGGCAGGCAAGGTCAAACCCGGGCAGGTTACGTGGAAAAAGAACATGCCCGAGATTGCCGTTGCCCACAATATTCCTTATGTGGCCACCGCGTGCCCAAGCTATCCATTTGATCTGATGAAAAAGGTTAAAAAGGCCGCCGATGCTGATGGCCCGGCCTATGTGCATATTTTTTCCGTCTGCCCCACGGGTTGGCGGCTGCCGGGGGATCTTTCGGTGCGCGCGGGCCGTCTCGCGGTGGAATCGTGCATCTTTCCCCTCTACGAGGTGGAAAATGGGAAATATAAATTGACTTACGAGGTCCCGAAAATACGACCGGTAGAGGATTATCTGAAGATCCAGGGCCGGTTCCGACACCTGACCCCGGATCTGATCGAAAAGATACAGAAACGGGTCACCGATAATTACAATAAACTGTTAGCCAAGATTCGTTTTAGCGAGGAAATGTCATGAGCGCGGAAACCCTGGATAGTATTCTTGAACGTTATGATAACAATCCCGCCCAGCTCATCCCTATCCTTCAGGATGTTCAGCGGGCGGAGAATTACCTGCCTCGGGAAAGCCTTGAGCTTATCGCGGAAAAACTCGCGATTCCGATTGTTCGAATTTACGCGGTTGCGACCTTTTACAAGGCCTTCAGCCTCAAACCGCGCGGCAAGCATATCATCCAGGTTTGTATGGGAACCGCGTGCCACGTGAGGGGAGGCGCCCGCATTGTGGATAAAATGGTGCGTGATCTCAACATCAAACCCGGAGGTACCACGAAGGATATGAAATTCACCCTGGAAACGGTCAACTGTCTCGGCGCCTGCGCGCTGGGGCCCATTGTTGTTGTGGATGGTGAATATCATGGTCAGATGAATCCCCCCAAGTGGGATAAAATTTATAAAACCCTGAATAAGACAGAGGGATAATCCATGGAAAAAGTTCATTCCGCCCAGGAACTTGAGGCCTTACGCGACGAAATTCTAAAAGCACGGGATACCGGGCAGTCCCTTGTGACGATTTGCACGGGGACAGGATGTCACGCCTACGGCTGTATGAATGTTGTTTCAACCTTCAGAAATGAGATTGATAAGGCCGGTCTTGCCGATACCGTTAAGGTGAGGACCACCGGCTGTCATGGCTTCTGCGAGCGCGGCCCCCTCGTTGTCATCTATCCCCAGAAGATATTCTACCAGCGGGTCCAGATCGACGACGTGGCTGAAATTGTAGGGACAACACTGAAAGGCGGGAAGATTATCGACCGCCTCCTTTATACACACCCCCAGAC
>JANTFN010000198.1 GCA_024763435.1 Thermodesulfobacteriota bacterium
GAAGAGGCCCAAAAAAAATTTACCGACTATGTTGACTACCGCATCCCGGGCGGAGAAACCCTCCCCGAGGCGCAGGAACGTTCCGTTAAGGTCATTCAATCCCTCGTCCGCAAACACAACGGGCAAGAGTTCGCCGTCGTTGCCCACGGCGGGATTAACAGCCTGATTATCTGCTGGGTTTTAAACCTCGATCTGAAAGATGTCTTTCATTTCAGGCAGGACTTCGGCGCCCTGAATGTAATCGAATTCTTTAAAGACGGCATGTCTCTCCGTCTCTTAAACGATACCAGCGGCGTCTTTCCTTTCTGAATCTCTTTTTATGCCCGAAGGGCAATCGCATCTATCTCTAAAAGGACGTCTTTGGGCAGCGCGGCCACCTCAACGGTCGCCCGCGCGGGATACGGTTCCTCAAAAAAAGAGGCGTAGGTCTTGTTAAATACCCCGAAATCATCCATGGAACTCAGATAAACCGTGGTTTTAACCACATGCGCCAGATCGCTCCCCGCCGCCGATAACACCGCCGCCAGGTTTTTCAAAACCCGCTCCGTCTGCCGTTCAACCGGCCCCGCGACCACCTCTCCGGTATCCGGATTGATTGGTATCTGTCCCGAGGCAAAAACCCAGCCGTCAACCTGAATCGCCTGGGAATAGGGCCCGATGGCCTCCGGGGCCTCTTTTGTAAAAACAGCCTGCTGTTTCATGGGGTGCCCTCCTTTTACCTTCGTTGAATATCTCTTTTTCTCTGTTACTATATCTCATTGTTACCGTCAAGGGATTGAACAGGTTGAAGGTTGAAGGTTGAAGCTAATATCTTTATTCAGTGTTTTGCCTTTTCTTTCAACCATTTTCGTATTTGATCAAGGACAATGATGCTCAGCCGGTGCCTGATTTCCGCGCCTGGGCCTCCAAGGTGAATCGTTTTCGATCGTTTCTTTCCGGATACCTCCATGACAAGCTCATAAGTTTTAAGAGGTGCCCGATCGGCTGGAATTTCCCTGACCCAAACCGTCGCAGGCTTTTTTCCTGAGGCACCTTCCCCCTTTTCGGATTCCGGCGTATCGTTTTCCAAAACCGCCCGGATGCTGTATCTCCCTTTAAAAGCACTCAGCAGCAATCGTGTCACCTCACCACCGGTGGCCTCGTCTTCCAGCGTAAATGAAAATCCCCGTCCGGCCAGGTCCTCTGTCACCACGCCCTCGAGAGTCTCATCATCCGCCCCGAAGATAAGCGGCCCCAGCCGCTGGCGGATTCGGCGTTCCATCCCCTCTATCCTTTGTGTCACCTCCGCCGCATCCGCTCCTTCCGCGGTGATAAGCACCCGAACCATCCCCGGAGATGCCAGCATGGCCACAACAGGATTCGCTTCCGGGTCAACCAGGTCGCGGATCTGTTCATCCACGCCGCTCTCCCCCAGGCCGCAGACCTTCAATACTCGCGTCCTTTTTTCCCGCGTACGTAAATTAAAAGCCTGTCGTAAATGCGGAATTATCGCATGACGGATGAGATATTTGAGTTCTCTCGGAACCCCCGGCAAGCAGATAATGGTCTTTCCCCACCCCGTTTTCACGATAAAGGCCGGCGCCGTCCCCACCGGGTTTGAAACCGGTGTCGCGTTTTTGGGGAGATATGCCTGTTTCCGGTTATTCTTCGTCATTTTGTAGCCCCGAGAGGCAAAGATAGCGGCAATCTCATCCATCAGTGCTTCATTAAAGACAAGCGGCACCCCCGCCGCGTCTGCTACCTCCTGCCGCGTCAGGTCATCCTCCGTGGGACCAAGCCCCCCGGTTGTCACAATCAGGTCAACCTGGTCGAGCAGCAGACGCAGCCATCGGCTGGTTGCGCCTTTCCTGTCCCCCACCGAAACCCGCGCGGCCACATCAAATCCGATGGACGAAAGGACCTCGCCGAGATAAGCGCCATTGGTATCAACAATTTTTCCGAGGAGCAGTTCGCTCCCGATGGTCAGGATGGCTGCGGATGGCATGGGGTCTAAAACTGGTAGGTGGTTCCAGAACCATTCAGGGCAAAGGCGTCCGGCATGGCCGCCTCAAACGCCTTGATAGCCGTCCAGCCGGTGCAGTGCATGGGAACGAGACGTTTCGGATTAATCTTTTTCATCTCCGCGATGGTATCGCCGATAATGGGTTCAAAAATTGGTCCCGTGAGATGGAAGCCGCCGATCACACCCAAGACCTCCTCGATTCCCGTCAACTTTCGCGCATACAGCACGGTGTTGATAATCCCGGCATGGGCGCATCCCGAGATGACCACAATCCCCTTGTCTCGAACCTTGATCGCCAGGGCCTGATCATCGAGAATATCGTCATGGACAAGGGTGTCATTTTCCCTGATATAGGCATTCGGCATCCCTTTCTCAAAGGGCGTCACCCGTTTCACGGTCCCCGATACCAGGAGGTGGTCGTCCAGGTGCATACTCGGGTCTGCTGTTTCCTGAAACACCCCGCCCGCGTTCTCCACGGCCTTTCGGTTCATGACGGGAAAAAGGATATCCCGCCCATCGGGCAGTTTGAAAAAGCGTGGCGCGGCAAACGCACCCGGGTGAATTACGATGGGGACCGGCTTTTTCCCTATCTCGCCGACGGCCCATTCCAGGGCCCCGTAATGGTCCATGTGACCATGGCTCATAACGATCAGCGACACATCTTCAAGGCTGATCCCAAGAAACGCAAGGTTGTGCGGCAGGGCCTTTTTCGTGTAGGCTGCGTCCATTAAAACCGTATGGGTCTGCCCGCCATACGTCAGACGCAGTAAAACCGACAGTCCATGCTCGGCGAGCAGTGTATTTTCAGGAATCCTGCCCTCAACAGCCAGCGGCGGCCGGACAACGCCCTCTTTCGGCGGCAAAAGCACATCAATATAGTTATCCACCAGGACAACCACTTCCAGACTGTCTACCGGTAAAAGCTTATACACTCCCATGGCCATTCCTCCCTGTAAGTTGTTTAATATAAGACTACCACCAGACACAACAACTGGCAACAAAAATCAATCTCGAATTTTCAGGTGTTTAGGTAAAAGGTTGAAGTCTGAAGCAAAAGACGAAATAAAAATGGCTGTTCCCGTATTGCCTTACCTTCAGTCTTCCACCTTCTACCTTCTACCTTCCCTCCACAATTCCCCCCACAAGGTCATAAGGCCCCGCGTCTGTGATGCGCACCTGCTTTATCTCACCAATTTCAGCCTTTCCTTCCGTAACAAGCACGCAGCCATCGATTTCGGGAAACTGAAAGGCGGTCCTGCCCTTCAGGAGAAGCGGCGTTTCCTCATGCTCTCCTTCAATAAACACCGGGAGCGTTTCCCCTTTCAGGGCCGCGTTATGACGCGCGGAGATGGCCTGCTGAATCTCCATAAGTTCCGCCAGGCGCGCCTGCTTCTCCGCTTCAGGGACCTTGTCCGGCAATCCGTAAGCCGCCGTCCCTTCCTCATCCGAATAGACGAAAGCACCCAGGCTGTAAAACCACCCCTCTTTAACAAAATGGCAGAGTGTCTCGAATTCCTCACGGGTCTCCCCGGGGAATCCCACGATCACCGTCGTCCGAAACCGGATTCCGGGGATCTTCCCGAGTCGGTTCAGCACCTTTGTAATGGCCGCGGGGCCGGGCCGCCGCATGCGTTTCAGGACCCCCGGCGCGATATGCTGAATCGGAACATCCACCACGGGGCAGAGGTTGTGATGACGCGTAAAGGCCGCGATCAGGTCATCCGTCACCCGGCAGACATCGGGATACAGGTATAAGAGTTTGATCCATGGAACACCCCGGCACCCCGCAAGGGTCTCCAGCAGGCCCGCAAGGGTCACGTTTTCGGGCAGGTCCGCGCCGTAAGCCGCTGTGTCCTGCGCGACGAGGATGATTTCCCTAACACCCCGCTTCGCCAGGCCCTCAACCTCCCGCAGGATGTCTGCGGGTAAACGGGAACAATACTTTCCCCGGATGGCGGGGATGGTGCAATACGC
>JANTFN010000199.1 GCA_024763435.1 Thermodesulfobacteriota bacterium
TCAATCTCAATTAAATTCGGAAACGAACAAAGGTTTTTTAAAGGGAGCAAACCATGCATACATTAAAGGAACTGTTGGAACTGGCCGTTGAACAGGAAGTCAATTCGCAGAAATTATACGCCCGCGGAGGTGAAATCGCCAAAGAAGAGGAAGTGAAAAAATTCTTTGCCCGTCTGGAAAAGGAAGAAAAAACGCACGAGAAGATTTTATATAATATCCTGGCAACGGAACTTTATGATCTTGATAAAAGCATAGACGATTCTTCCCTGCTGGAAACCGCCCGCAGCTCCCACGGCAGCAACACAGCAGCTTTCGATCCGCACTGGTCCGTGGAAGAGATCATGGAGATTGCCTTAAAAAGAGAATTCAACGCCCGCAAACGTTACGAAGCCGCAGCCCGCTCCACGGATGACCAGGAACTGATTACCTTTTTTAACAAACTGGCCGAAGAAGAAACCTGGCATCACAAAGTGATTGACAAGGAGTACCGCTTGCTTAAAGGCCTGATGGGAGAGGAGCTGTAACCTTTTTATTCCGTAAGGTAAACCGAATACATTTTAATTTTAGAAAATTTTAATAATGTCTCAAAAATGCCCCAACTGCCGGACGTCGGTTTCCAAAAAATGGCTGTTTTTTGGCTTTCAGAGTACAGACTATAAATGTCCGCAATGCGGGCACAGGCTACGCTGGACAGGTTACCGCCTGCTGCTCAATCTTATCATCGGAGTTATTTTTGCCTTACCCATTTTCTTTGTCAAAAAGTGGCCTGTTTCCTATTTCGAACTCACGCCTTTTATGCTTCTCATTGCCTTCCTGCTGATTCTGTTTGTGCCCGGACAGTTCCGGGATGTGGATGAATAAAAAGCCGGTTGTCAGATATTAAGTTATTAAGTTATTAAGTTGTTGGTTTTCAGTTATTGGTGATGGGCAGATGAGATAATCCCCCTTTGAAGGGGGGTTGGGGGGATGTATTTATCTATACAAACTCTTATCAAATGAGAGCATTCATCTCCATTCGCTTACAGAAGCATCTTGGAGTATCTACCGCGTTCCTATAGATAAACACCCCCCTTTATCCCCCCTCGAGGGGGGAAAATAAAAATCCCCCTTTGAAGGGGGGTTGGGGGGATGTAAAAACTTGACACATATTGATCAGATAGAATTATCCTCTTTGTCGTAGACCGACCCGCACTACCCTGAAATCTCCACCATGATACAAATGGGAACACCCCCCTCTGTCCCCCCTCGAGGGGGAATTTCCCGGGATGAAAAGTAACTTTTTTTATCGTATGGAAAGACTTTCCACAAAAGTAAGATAAGATTCATAGCGTTGTTTATAGATGAGGCCTTCTTCAACCGCCTGCTTTACCGCGCAGTCATGTTCCGTGATGTGCTGGCAGTCGCGGAATTTGCATTCTTCGGCATAGTCTTCAAATTCCCGGAAATAGAAACGCGCGTCGTGGGGATGGATATCGATGAAATCAACCAGTTTGATGCCCGGCAAATCGATGACTTCCGTATTCTCCTGAAGATTATAAACCTTCACCTGCGTCGTTGTGTGTTTGCCTTTTCCGGTGGACTCGCTAACCTCCTGCACGGAGATTTCCAACTGCGGGTCAATGGCGTTGAGCAGGCTGCTTTTGCCCACGCCCGAATGCCCGGCCAGGGCCGTGCGCTTCCCTTTCAGCAATTCAAAAAGTTCTTTGACGCCTGTGCCATTCTTGGCGGAAGTGAGTAGAGTTTGATAGCCGATTGACTGATAAATCGCGGCGATTCCCCGCGCTTCTTCTTTTGGCACAAGATCGGTTTTGTTCAGACAGACCAGGCCTTCAATATCTTCGATTTCGGTAAGTACAAGAAAACGGTCGATCAGGCCGGTCTTTAAAGGTGGCGATACAAAGGAGGAAACAATAAGCAACTGATCCAGATTGCGCGCCAGACGACGTAAATAGGGCAGATGTCTTTCGATGAATTTAGGCGCCTGCGGATCATGGATCATTCTCTGCTTGGCCCGGCGTTCTTCTTTCTGGCGCAGGAAATAATGAATCCGCTTTTGCTGCCGCTTGCTTAATTTCCCCATAATCTCCTATAATTACAACTTTGTCTTGTCGATAAATTCCCGGATTAAACTTTCCAACAACGGTTTCTCCGCGCTGTAAGTAACCGCTGCATTTAATCGCGATACAGCGCCTTGCAGTTCTTGCTCTTTATCCGTAAAAACCGTCATCAACGGTTCGCCTTTGGAAACGGCGTCCCCCTTTTTCCTGTGCAAAATAATGCCCGCTTTGGGATCAATTATATCGGTAGATTTCTGTCGCCCTGCGCCCAGGCTCACGGAAGTTAAGCCCACTTCCAGCGCGTTAACTCCTGCAATATAACCATCCTGCTCCGACTTTACTTCCGCCTGATATTTTGCCTGCGGGTAATGCTGCGGGTGCTGTACCATCGCCACATCGCCTTCCTGCGAGGCCACAATTTCCAGAAACTTGTTCCAGGCTTTGCCGCTGCGGATCATCTCTTTGGAAATCTGCACACCTTCTTTGATTGTGCCTGCTTTTTTTCCAAGATAGATCATGGCCCCGCTGAGCTGATGGGTCACTTCCAGTAAATCATCCGGGCCGTCTCCCTGCAAAGCTTCAAAGCATTCCACCATTTCCAGCCAGTTGCCCACCGTTCTGCCAAGGGGTTCGTTCATATCTGTGATATAAGCCAGCGTGGGTTTGCCGAAGTGTTCGCCCACGGCAATCAGTTGTTTGGCCAGGGCCACGGAATCCTCATACTTTTGCATAAAAGCGCCGCTGCCGGTTTTCACATCCAGCACCAAAGCATCGATGCCTTCGGCCATTTTCTTGCTCATGATGCTGCCTGTGATTAAAGGGATCGATTGGATGGTGGCGGTTACATCCCTCAGGGCGTACAGCTTTTTATCGGCCGGGCAAATATCCGGCGTCTGTCCGATTAAGCAAGCGCCAATCTCAGAAATTTTTTGTTCGTATTCTTTGATGGAATAATCCACCCGGAAACCGGGGATGCTTTCCAGTTTATCCAGCGTGCCGCCGGTATGGCCCAGTCCCCTGCCGGAAATCATGGGCACCGGAACCCCGGCCGCAGCCACGATTGGGGCCAGAATAATCGACACCTTATCGCCCACGCCGCCCGTGCTGTGCTTATCCACCTTAACGCCGGGAATGGCGGAAAGGTCAACCACCTCGCCGGAATAGAGCATGGTATTGGTCACGGCCATGGTCTCCGCGGCGTTCATGCCCTTAAGATAGATAGCCATCAGCAGGGCGGAAACCTGGTAATCGGGAATCTCTCCGTTGGTGTAGCCCATAATCATGTATTTAATTTCTTCGGCGGACAGTTCGTGCCCGTCGCGTTTCTTTGAAATAATTTCGTATGGAGTCATTCCATTGTCCTTTATCTGTATACGTCAGACACTTCCAAAGCGTCTGACGGTTTTCTTGTCTTCCATTCTAATGGCTATAAAAAAATGTAAAGTGATTCTTCATTTTTTATAAAGCCCCATCGTTCAATAAATTCTATAAAAGGATCTGTCATTGTGAGGCGGGATTTATCCCAACGAAACAATCCACTTTGCGAGAGCCAGACTAAATCTGTTGGGATTCCTCGTCGCGGGCTCCTCGGAATGACAATATCACGCTGATGTTTTGCTTTCGCTTCTTTTGAGCTGAAACTAATATCCCGTCTCCGAGCCGTTGCCGTTGCCCACAATAGCCACGCTGGCGCTGGCCCCGATGCGCGTGGCGCCGGCCTCCACCATCTTGCAAGCCTCTTCGTATGTGCGAACGCCTCCGCTGGCCTTCACACCCATCTCAGAACCTACCACCCGGCGCATCAAAGCCACATCCGTAACCGTAGCCCCGCCCGTGCTGAAGCCGGTGGAAGTCTTTACAAAATTAGCCCCGGCATGTTTGGCGATGGTACAGGCCTTTACCTTTTCTTCGT
>JANTFN010000200.1 GCA_024763435.1 Thermodesulfobacteriota bacterium
TTTGTTGTTGGAACGGCTATGGCGGCTTCCGCCAGGGACAGGCTTAACGGCGGGGATGTGCTGATGCCAGGCCAACACTTGCTTTCACAAAACCGTATTTATACCCTTTCCATGCACAGAGACGGGAATATCATTCTTCGTAAAGCAGACTTGAATAGTAAAAAGAAACGCATTTTGTGGAATTCGGGAACAGCAGGGACCCCTGTTTCCAAACTTATGATGCAAGTGGATGGAAATTTTGTCATGTATTATAACGGCAAACCCAAATGGTCCACCAGCACAAATGGGCATCCCGGTTCCTACCTTTTTCTTCAGAATGACGGAAACGCCGTAATCTATACAAAAAACCGTAAGGCTATCTGGGCAACGAACACGGCACAGTAACACCCTCTGCCATTTAGTCACAAAAGCGCCTTTCCAATGGGAGGGGCGCTTTTTTTGTGTAACGCAAGGGTTAGTTCGGAGAGTTCGCTCCCGTGTCAACAATAACCGCGAAGTTCCCTGTTTCAATTCCCGTATTAACCGCGATGGGTGCGCATTTAACTTTCAGCATATAGATAACCGGCTTATCTGAAATCTCATCTCTCAGGGCTTCAAAATTTCCGGTGCCCTTGGCGATAATCACATCGGCCCCTTTGAGGATATCAACGATTTCAGGCGGTGCCTCATCCGGGACAAACACGCCGTTTACGGTAACGATGGCGTTCACCTGCTGATTCAAATCAAAAAAGGCGGCATCCTCGGGGGTCGCGTCTTCAAAAAACAGGGGTTCCTTGACCACAAGGGTAACGTGACATCCCAGCTCTTTAAGCTTTGAGATAAGCAGGGAATCAAAGCCTATCTCCCCGGCGTTGTCCGTCACGTAAAGCACGCGTGTCGCGTTTTTTATCGCTCCGTACACATCGCCACTTATTACAGGCTTCAACTTTCCATGGATAACTTCCTTGACTTCATCAAAACGGAATCCCTCAGAGGGCGTCCCTAACGGCGCGACATTGCCGGCAGTCGCGACCTGGCACGCCCTTTCAAGCTTTCCCTTTGCCGTGCTACCCGCGTCTATGAAATCCCGCGCATCATCCAAAAGTCTGGCAGCGTTTTCATTGTTCTTTTTCTTCAGGGTTTGATAATAGGTTCTGGAAACGTCTCCCATTACATCCCGCAACCCTGCAACGAGTTTGTTAGAGGCAGATGCTGTGTTAATCCCTTCATGGGTTTGAGTGCGTGCAATGGGAAACAGGTGCCTGAGAACATCAAAAAGCAATGCCTGATTTCCCGCCACAGCCCCCCTGACGAACACCCATTGCAGAAGACAGGTAACACATTGTGGCTTAATTCTCAAAATTTCCTCAACTTTTTTAAAAACCCTGTCAGCTCTGATACATTGGCCAAGTCACGCATCGCGTGTCTATAATCGGCAAGAATTACTATTCCTTAGTTAATTTTCTCCCAAATAAACCCAGGGGGCATCAATAAAATTGCCAGGTTGATCCCTATGAATCCGCCCAAAATCTATCAGCTCCGGTCCTTTTGCCATAACCGAAAAACTTATCAAACCAAACCAGAATTCGATCAACCCAAGATGCATTTTTAACAACAAATCTGACCAAGCCATGGAACCACCCCTGAGGTTTATTGAATGGGCATACTCTAATGCAAGTAGCACAACATATCTCTGATTGCCCCCAGAATTGAAAGCATTTTTCACCATCAATAGGCCATTTGAACACCCCTGGGCTGGTAGATATATTTAACGCTTTATCGGTCAAATTCCCAGGCATAATTGCTCTACCGGGGCATGCTTCGGCACATCTCTTGCAAACATTACAAAACTCAGGTACGCCAAAGCTGATGGATTTGTCTTCCTCCAGGGGCAAGTTGGTAAAAATCTTACCTATCCTTACCCGAGGTCCGTATTGAGGGGTTATTAAAAGACCGTTTCTACCAAGCTGACCTAATCCAGCGTCGATAGCCAGGGGAATGTTCAAGGCAGTATCATTCGCACTGGGGATTGCCTTATATCCCAGAGTTCGAACAAAGTGAGCCATTTGTCCCGCCACATAAGCCGCTTTTGAATAGGCGTATGCTACAGTCGCATATTCAAGGTGACTCGGCGAAGACTGCATTGCTTCGTAATCCATCTCAACAACAAAGACAATCGCATATTGATATACACTGAAATCTATATCTATCAAAAAATCGTCTTGGGTTACGGGATTATGTCCTTCTGAGTAAACCCATAGCGGATCCAACTTGCACACTCCTACCTGAGAAGCACCAAGCTTTATGGCTGCTTTCTTCACATCTTTAGACATAGCGGCAGGGTTTTTTACTTCATATTTGTAGGCAGGCTTCATGCGGTTCGCTTTAGCCATTTCTTCCGGGCCTTCTTCCCACTTTAGCAGGCCAAAATTGCCTGTTACATGGCCTTTGGCAAAGTTTCGCTCGACATAGTAAGAACCCATGGCATAGGCATAATCTTTCAGTGTCCGACCGGGAACCTTCCAAGGAGCTGTGGTGGGATCGCGAAGTTTATAATAATAACGATCTGCGGCTTGGGTTAGAGGTGGGTCCCGACGGTAGGCCCTTTTGTATGTATCATTCCTTTGAGGGAAACGCTTTAGCGCCTCGGTTCTCGCTAAATATTTGTCAAGTGTTTTCATCATTTTTGGATATCCTTTTACACATTTCTACCTGAAATACCCACTAAACCCTCACCATTCACAAGGCAAAAGTCGGGAAACACTTCTATCTCACCTTGCAAAATTTTCTACACCCAATTAAGGGGGAAAATCTCCCTCGCAAACTTGCGTTTCGCGACATCTGATGCATCCAAGAATCCTATTTTAAATCCGATGTTATTTCCTCAAGCCCAAGTTTCTGAAGGGTTTCAACGCGCGGCACCCCATTTTTATCATAGCCGGATGTCTCATAATATTCATCGAGGAGGGTATCGTATTTCCTGTAATATTCTCCCGTTGCCGGGCCGGCATTTTTGAGGGGTTCTTTAAGAAACCTGTCCGGCAAATAGTCGTCTTTCCTTGTAAGGCCCTCGCGATTATTAAAACACCGCTCTAAACAGACAATCCTCTCCCCCACGGTGTATAGATAATCCGGGTCCATAAAATCCTTGTTGCCGACCCCCGAAACAAGCAGGCCGTTGATTAAGGGGTCCGTTACATTTGTATCCGCGAAATTACAGAGAATCAGGACCTCTTCTTTTGCCTTATTTATTTGACTCCGGGCTATAACCCCGCCCTTCCCTTCGTCTGACAGGGGGTCGATGGGTTCCGGCCTTCCCGAAATTTCCTGGCGGCAATACCCGTACATGTGGCTTCCCCCGATATTGGAGACGGCGTATCCAAGGCCATGCGCCTTTGCCGCCCTCGGTTCATAACCGGGAAGTTCCAGCCCTTTGGCATTCATGGCATATCGGGTGGCTTCCTTTCCGATTGCTTCAGCCGCTTTTCGGGTCCCTTTGGACAAGACCGCGCCAATCCCTTCCTTTTGAGCTATCTTTCTGATTATTTTAAGAATGGCATCGGCATTCCCCCATGTCAGGTCGATACCATCCGTATCCTCACGGGAGAGGATTCCTTTTTCAAAGAGTTCCATGGCAAACCCTATGGTTGCCCCCGTGCTGATTGTGTCCAGCCCCAGGCGGTCGCAGAGGAGATTCGCGTTGAGGATGAGGTTGGGCTCCGTGTTGTAGATTTCTCCACCAAACGCATAAATCGTTTCATACTCCGGGCCTTCCCAGACAATCCCCTTGAATTCGCCAGCGCCAATTTTTACGATGTTCCCGCACCTTGTGGTGCACGCGTAACACCCGTAGTTCCCTGTCTTAAAGACCTCAAGGGCCTCGCCGGATATCTTTTCCACACCGGGCAAGGTTCCTTCCTGAAAATTCTT
>JANTFN010000201.1 GCA_024763435.1 Thermodesulfobacteriota bacterium
AGGGAGGCCTCAAAGTTCCCGTCCGCGGACATCTGCGTCTGAATCACGTTCATGGCCCAGAGCGCGGAGGCGAACACCATCACAAACAATACTATTAATCCGATCTTTCTTTTCATGCGAATTCCCCCTTGTTTTTATGCCTTATTTTATCGGCAATTACATTCCAACCTTTAATAAGAACCTGCCATATCTTTTGTTTACCAGCACAGAGGAATAAAATCAAGGAATTCAAAAATCATTTGACCCCTGTCCCGTATTGGTGTAAAAACCAACATAACAGAATTAAAAAAGCCATAAACTTTTTGAAGGAGTTGGGAATGCTGAAAGACCGCAAAATGTATATCAACGGACAGCTGGTTCCGTGGGCGTCAGCCACGGTTCATCTCATGTCTCACAGCTTCTGCCGGGGCTCCGCCATCTTCGAAGTGATGAGCCTGCACAAAACAACGACGGGGCCGGCTGTTTTTCGCCTCGATGAAAACCTGAAACGTCTGAAACGCACGGCGGCCCTCCTGAAGATGACACTCCCCATGAGCAGTGAAGACTTTAAACGGGCTGTTTTTGAGACAATCCGGGGGAATAGGGTTGAAAGCGGGTTTGTCAAACTCATGTGTTACTACGGAACAGTTGCTATTCGCGTGATGCCCAATCAGAAAACCATGGATACCTGTATCGCGGTGATTGACCCGGAAACAGATATGGAGGGAGAAAAGCTCCCCGCACGGCCGGAACTGACCCTCGCGCTCTGTAAAGTCCGAAAACTCCACCCGGAGACCATTCCCATCGAGGCCAAGGCGGCGGCAAATTACCTTAACGGGATCCTCTCCCGTAAGGAGGCGGCGGAAAAGGGTGCCGAAATGGGTGTCATGCTGGACACGCAGGGGTTTATCGCCGAGGGAAGCACCGAATCTATCTTTATCGTTAAAGGCGGGATTCTTTATACCCCTTCATTGGGAACAGTACTCAGAAGTATCTCAAGAAAATCTGTTCTGGAAGTGGCGGAGGCAATCGGCATCCGCTCGGTGGAGAAACGCCTTTCCCCTGATATGCTGTTTGAGGCCGACGAGATATTTCTTTCCTCCACCGGCGGCAAGGTTCAACCTGTTAAGAGGTTTGAAGACAAACAGCTTGAAGAGGTTCCCGGTCCCGTAACGCGAAAAATCAAAAAGGCCCTTGATAACATCGTGGCTGGAAACGACCCGCGTTTTTCCCACTGGCTTGTCAGGGAAGCTTAGAATCTTATAGATTACTGATGCCGAACGGAAAAACAATTCCCGCCATCATCGCGGGGCTTGATGGGGCCTACCCGAACGCGACGTGTTCCCTGGCCTACCAAACGCCCCTTCAGCTTTTGATTGCCACGATTTTATCCGCCCAGTGTACGGATGCGCGTGTGAATAAGGTTACGCCTGCCCTGTTCAAGACCTATCCATCCGCACAGGCTTTTGCCAAGGCCGATCTCGAACAGCTCCAGGAGGCCATTCGCTCCACGGGTTTTTATAAAAACAAGGCAAAGGCCATCAAGGGCTGTTGCCAGAAAATTGTAGCGGACCACGGCGGGGAGGTTCCAACGGCCCTTGATGAGATGGTTCAACTGCCCGGCGTAGGGAGAAAAACCGCCAATCTTGTCCTTGGAGAGACCCGTCATATTCCGGGTATCGTGGTGGATACCCATGTCAAGCGCCTCGCGCACCGGTTGGGCCTCTCAGAAGAAACATCCCCGGACAGGATTGAGCAGGATCTGATGCGCCTGGTTCCGAAGGATAGATGGACCCTGTTTTCTCATCAGTTGATTCTTCATGGCAGGCAGGTCTGCACCGCGAGAAAACCGGCGTGCCGCCGTTGCCCGCTTGAATCCCTGTGCCCCTATCCCCAAAAAACAGTCTCAGGTTAACTGAAGGGGATCAAATTCCGCCTGTACCTTAAGGGCATGGCCCTTCATTAAGGCCCTGTTTCCGAAAATTTTTTCCACAAGGGTATGGAGGGCCGGGCTTTCCTTCCCCTTTAGAAGGATGTGCCAGCGGTAACGGCCCTTCAGACGGGATAAGAGGGCCGGTGCCGGACCGAGAATGGTCACAGAAAGGGGAAGGGCCTCGGCGAGACGTCTTGCCTCCCGGGCAATTTCCTCCGCCTTTTCCGAAACGACTTCATTTTTTTTGCCACTGATCCGGATGGCGGCGAGCCGTGTAAAGGGCGGATAGTCGGAGTCCCGCCGATAGGTGATTTCTTCTTCATAAAACCCGACAAAATCATGACGGGAGGCGTGCAGGACACTGTAATGCCGGGGGGAAAAGGTCTGAACAATGACGCGTCCGGGGAAATGGCCCCTTCCACACCTCCCCGCCGCCTGCGTAATGAGTTGAAAGGTCCTTTCGGACGCCCTGAAATCAGGAAAGTTCAGGGAATGATCCGCCAGGACAATTCCGACAAGGGTAATTCCGGGGTAGTCATGCCCCTTGACAATCATCTGCGTCCCTATCAGAACATCAATCTCTTTTTTCCTCAAGCCGGCCAGTACGGTCTCATAGTACGCGCGGCGCTGCATGGTATCCCGGTCCAGACGGGCAAGCCGCGCGCCGGGCACCAGCGACTCAATTTCTTCTTCAAGCCGCTGGGTCCCGCCACCAATCCGGGCCAGGTGCCCGCCACAAAATGCACACCGCTCCGGGACAGGTTGATGATACCCGCAGTAGTGACAGATCAGGGTATTTCCGGGTTTATGCAGGGTAAGGCTGACACTGCATCGGGGACAGGCCACCTTTTCCCCGCATGATACACATGTCAGGGTCCGCGCGTAGCCTCTCCGATTCAAAAAAAGGAGGGCCTGATGCCCATTTTCAAGGGTCTCGATGAGGGCCTTTCTGAGGGGTTCTGAAAGGAGAAGGCCCTGTGTCGGCTGCAGGACACGGTGCCCTTCCTGCTTCAGATCAACAATTTCCACGGGCGGAAGGGCCTGTCGGGTAGGGCGTCGCGTAATCACACAATAGCGGTATTTTCCAGTCTTGACATTGTGGAAGGATTCCAGCGCGGGGGTCGCCGATCCAAGGATCAGGGCGCTGTGCTGAAGCCGGCTCCTCACCACGGCCATGTCCCGGGCGCTGTAAAGCAGTTTTTCCTCCTGTTTAAAGGAGGGATCGTGCTCCTCATCCACAACGATCAGGCCAAGGGCCTTCACCGGCGCGAAGATAGCCGACCGAACGCCGACCACAATCACAGGGGCTTCTCCGGTAAGACGCAACCACTGCTGCCAGCGCTGCGTTCCCGTCAATCGACTGTGCCAGACGATAATATCCCCCCCGCATCTGCCTTGAATCCTGGCAATAAGCTGCGGCGTCAAAACAATCTCGGGGGCGAGAATCAACGCAGATTTCCCCCTTTTCAGGGTTGCTTGTATCGCTTGAATATAGAGTTCGGTCTTTCCGCCTCCCGTAATTCCGTGAAGCAGGACAGGCCTGGGTGCTGGCGAAGCTATTTCTTCCAGGATGTGCTTCAGCGCCACAGACTGTTCCGGGGATAAGCGCGCCGGTCCGCCGCTTTTCGGATGGCGGGATTTCAATCCCACAGGCTTAAGGGGCTCGCTTTTCTCCAGGATAACACCTTTTCTCAACAGTTGACGAATAGGCGCTTCAGCCCCGGGAACTTTATTGAGAAGCGCCTTACGGGAAAGACTTTCCTCTGTTTCAAGGGCCACAATGACTTCCTTTTCTCTTTTCCCAATTCGATGTTTTCCGGCCACATCCGGGGGCAGGGTATAGTAAGTCCGCGAGGGGTAAAAGTTATCTCTAAAACCGGGATAGCGCCAGACAACCCATCCGGCATCCGTCCATGCCATAAGGTCTTCCCAGCCTTCACTGAAGCCACGGAAGGGAACGGATATTCCCACACCCC
>JANTFN010000202.1 GCA_024763435.1 Thermodesulfobacteriota bacterium
CAATAATCTGCAGGGCTCCTTCCGAGCAGGAAGGGATACACTGTCCGCAGCCGTCACACAATTCCTCGTCAATTTCAATAACCTTCCGTTGAATTTTCATATCAACTCCCTTTTTCCTATCCCGCCGCCGCATGCTTGTCCCGGGTCTTCTCCATGTTTTTAACGACATCCGCCACAAGTGTTTCGGCCAGTTCCTGCCCTGTTTCTGTGAGGAGGCGGGGCGCCAGTTTCGCGCCAAGGGGTTCTGCCTCTTCCGGGGTCTTTTTCAGACGGCCCTGAAGCTCGCTAATTAAAATAGCATCATGGACTGTTTTATAATTGATTGTATCGCTTTTTTTATTTGTGTGGATTGCCTCGATAATTTCACAGACCTCTGAGATCAGGTCTTCCCGGGCACCCAGTTTTTCCAGGACAGCCTGAGCGGCCGCCACCTTTTCCTCAAGGGTAGAGGGGCCGTTTTCTCCCTCAGGCCTGACCACTACATCTTGGAGATAGGAGGCAGACAAAACCACAGCCAGGTCCGCCTGAACCGCCTTGGCTATTTTTTCCGCGTACCGCGCGGAGCGCGTGGCCTGGCCGACACGCTTAAAATCCTTTTTGAGGGTGAGTTTCATCTCGATGGCAACCCGGTCCTTAAGGAGGTCTTCCCGCTGGGCAAGCAATTCGGGGGGAAGTTCCCCGAGGCACTGGGCGGCAAATTTGCAATACGCGGCACACCCGAAATCCATCTTCGGGTTGATGACCTTCGCGCCGCAGTTTTTGCACTTCCGTGTGGATTCATCCTTAAAAAATTCGACCATGTGACCGCATTCAGGACAGGGAACCTCGAAGACGGCATCCCCCTTCCAGTAACGCGTATCCTGACCCGGGCATTTCATGACATTTCTCCGTTAAGCAGGGGTCAGGCCTGAGACCTGACCCCTGTAAGTTAATAGGTTTATTTTCCCGCCATCATGGCATCGATATCTTCCGCAACCGCGCCGATGGGTTTGATGTCAAAATTTTCTACCAGAACCTTGAGCACGTTCGGAGAGACAAAGGCCGGTAGCGTAGGTCCGAGGCGGATGCCCTTGACGCCGAGAAAGAGAAGAGCCAGTAACACCGCGACCGCCTTCTGCTCATACCAGGCAATGTCATAGGAAACCGGCAGGTCATTAATATCTTCCAGTCCAAAGACCTCTTTTAGTTTGAGGGCAATCACGGCCAGGGAATAGGAATCGTTGCACTGTCCGGCGTCGAGAACCCGCGGAATGCCGCCGATATCCCCGAGGGCCAGCTTGTTGTAACGGTACTTGGCGCACCCGGCCGTGAGAATCACCGTATCCGCCGGAAGCTGCTCAGCTACTTCGGTGTAATAGTTTCTGGATTTCTGGCGGCCATCACATCCGGCCATCACGACGAAGCGCTTGATGGCACCGGATTTAACCGCTTCTACAACCTTGTCCGCCAGGGCAAGCACCTGGTTGTGGGCAAAGCCACCCACGATTTTGCCTGTTTCCAGTTCCGTGGGGGGTGCGCATTTCTTTGCCGCTGCGATAACCTCGGAAAAGTCTTTCGCCCCGCTATCGGCCCTGTCAGCGATATGTTTTGCGCCGGGATATTCCACCACGCCCGTGGTAAAAAGCCGATCGAGATAGGTGTTGTTTTTCTTCAGGGGAACCAGGCAATTGGTTGTCAGAATAATCGGTCCGTTGAAGGATTCAAATTCCGGATTCTGGTGCCACCAGGAGCTGCCGTAGTTTCCGACGAAATGGTCATACTTCTTGAAGGCCGGGTAATAGTTGGCGGGCAGCATTTCACCGTGGGTGTAAACATCCACGCCGGTGCCTTCCGTCTGTTTCAGGAGTTCTTCCATGTCCTTCAGGTCATGACCGCTGATAAGGATTCCCGGATTTTTGCCGACGCCGATATTGACTTCGGTAATCTCGGGATGGCCGTAGGCCGATGTATTTGCCTCATCAAGAAGCGCCATGGTGGTTACTGCTGTTTCACCCGCTTTCATAACAAGCCCCACCATGTCATCTACGGACAGGTCTTTTGTTGTTGAGGCCAGGGCTTCCATGATAAAGCCGTAAATATCGTTATTTTCCTTTCCAAGCACCGCGGCGTGATCCGCGTAAGCGGCAACCCCTTTAATCCCAAGGATTAAAAGCTCTCTCAGGGAACGGACGTCCTCGTTTTCCGTGGAGAGAACACCGACTGATTTGGCCTTTTCCCTGAATTCCGCTTCATCATCTGACATCCAAACCGCCGCGTCGTGGAGATCGTCCCCGAAATCTTTTCCATTTTTTTCTTTATAAGCAGACAAAAATACGGCCTTCAGCCCTTCCCGAACCTTCAGGGCTTCACGAATTTTTCCAAAAAACCACTCCTCGCTCCAGTTCGCGTTGGTGATGGTGGCAAACAGGCCCTGGGCAATGAATAAGCCTGCCTTGTTATCCACGGTTCCCAGTTCCTTTAACTTTTCTCCGTAAATCGAGACGCCCTTCAGGGTATAAATGAGCAGATCCTGAAGATTGGCAAGGTTTTCCGATTTTCCGCAAACCCCTTTAATCGTACATCCGGTGTTTTTGGCTGTTTCCTGACATTGAAAGCAATACATAGTCCTTCCTCCTTTTTGGGTTGGCGCTTAATAAGCACCTTTAGTTTTGCCTCTTTCTACCGCGTATTTACACGTGCCGCCTTGACGTAAGTCAAGATTTTTCGATCTTTTACAGATTTATTGTGCTTTTCAATGTTTCCAGCCCCTTTTCCTCAATAATCTCCCCCAGCCTTTCCCCCTTTTGGCTGTGGACTTTATAGAAGTCAACACAGCGCTCCACCAGCGCTAACGCCTCTTTCAGGGGATGAATTCCGGGAAGTGCCTCGGCAAGATGGGGGTGACGTCCCAGCTTCCCGCCCACGAGGATGCGATACCCCGATGCTGCCTCTGTGAGCGTCCCGGTGGGACATGCCCGGATACACTTGCCGCACACGAGGCATTTATCTGTATCGATAACGGGGGCGGCGTCCTCCGCCAGGGCAATGGCGTTATCCGGGCAGACTGCCACGCATTCTCCGCAATGGCTGCAGGGTTGCTCTGTCAAACCGGGCTGGGACGCGCCGACGAGGCCGATGTCGCAGATCTGGGGGCGGCTGCAGCAGTTGGGGCAATCCGCAACCGCCACACGGAACTCGTGGTGCAATTTCAGGGGACCATTAACCTTTTCCTTCAAGAACCCTTTAAGGTTTTTTGAGGCAAAGACCTTCGTCAGCTCAGAAGCCACGGCATCTTCCTGAACCGCCCGGTTGGGGCATCCCGAGGGGCCAAAGCAGGTTTCTACCGAAAACCCCTTAACCTCTTCTTCCATGGAGGTCATGAATTTTTTCTGAAGTGCCATAACAACAGGCTTGGTAACGGTTTTAAGTTCCTGACGCAGCGCCTCTTCCTCCACCTTTTTGCGGACCCGTTTTCTCACGAAAAACGGGACTTTTCCCAGCAGTTCCTCTGCTTCCGAAGTCCATTCCATATTATGCTCCCTTTTCCTCTCGGTGTCGTAAGTATTTAAAGGCAAAGGATTGAGGACTAAGGGCTGAGACGGCTGCGGTGTAATGTGAAGCTCGAAGCTCGAAGCTCAAAGCTCAAAGCTCAAAGCAAAGCGCTTGGCGCATAGGGGTTTCGCCTTTTACCTTTTACCTTTTACCTTTTACCTTTTACCTTTTACCTTTTACCTTTTACCTTTTACCTTTTACCTCAATTATACAATAAAACCATTGCAAGTTACAGGAGACAGCGAAATGGCGACAGCCGGCTGTCGTCCCAAAATAGTAATGTCCCATTTTAACACAATAGAAATGTCCTCTATAATGCATCTCACAAGAGGAGGTG
>JANTFN010000203.1 GCA_024763435.1 Thermodesulfobacteriota bacterium
GGCCTCGCGCGTTTCGGTATCTTCTTTACACCCTATACCGCCGCGGTTATCGCCTTTTCTCTCTGTAGCGGCGCCTATCATTCAGAATACATCCGGGGCGCCCTGCTTTCCATCAAAAACGGGCAGATGCTGGGCGCGCAATCCCTCGGCTTCAGTAAAACCCAGGCCCTTTTTTCCATTATCCTCCCCCAGGCTATTCGACGGGCGCTTCCCGGCTGCGGCAATGAGCTTATTTACCTTATTAAATATTCCTCGCTCGCCTATATGGTTACCTGTATCGAGCTGACCGGGGAGGCCAAAATCCTCGCGTCGCTCTACTTTAAATATACGGAGATGTTTTTTATTGCCGGCGCGATTTACCTTGTGCTGGTATCTGCCGCGACGTGGTTTTTAAATACCCTGGAAGACCATTTAACCGTCCCGGGTTTTGAACCCCCACGGACATGATATGACACCTGGAAACAGGCTGTTTTTTTTAACAGAGGAGAAATTTTATGCCGGTTCAGAACACGCCGTCCCATCTGCTCAAAAGGGGAGAGGCCCTCATCGCGCGCCTCGAAGCGCTTCTAACAAGGGTTGAATCTGTATTTCCGGATGTTGACGCGGAAAGGCCTGATCGGGAAAGCGGCAACCGGGTCTTTCGATGGGTGAAGGTGGGGTCCAGGGGCACCCTTAAGCCGGTTCCCTTTGAAGCGGCGGTGCGTTTACAGGACCTGCGGGGAATTGATCGTCAGAAGGAAATACTCCTGCGTAACACACGGCAGTTCCTCCTGGGATACACGGCGAACAATGTGCTTTTATGGGGGGCGCGGGGAACGGGCAAATCCTCTCTCATCCGCGCGCTGGTTACCGCTTTCGCGGACAGAAAACTCCACCTTGTCGAGGTTCGAAAAGGCCATTTAAAAGACCTGCCCGATATCGTGGCGGCCATTTCCGCCTTTCCTTTCCGTTTTATCCTGTTCTGCGATGATCTTTCCTTCGAAGCGGATGAACCCGGATTCGGGGAGCTTAAGGCCCTGCTGGACGGATCCATGAGCACGGTGTCAGACCGGTTCCTGATTTACGCCACCTCAAACCGGCGGCACCTGATAACGGAAACCCTTGAAACAACCGCGGCCAGGAAAGCCGACAGGGAGATTCACCCCGAAGAAGCGACGGACGGGCAGATATCCCTGTCCGACCGGTTTGGGCTGTGGCTGCCGTTTTACCCCTTCCCCCAGGCGCTTTATCTCGAAATTGTTTTCCACTGGTTAGAGACATTTAACATCCCTGTCACAGACAGGAAAACTATTGAAAAAAAGGCCCTGCAATGGGCACTGAGACGCGGGTCCCGGGGCGGCCGGACCGCCTGGCAGTTCGCGAAAGATTACGCTGGACGCGTGAAAATGGAACAGATGGAGGAAAGAAAATAGTGGATTTTTCTGTTTTTGATACCCTGGATGAAACCGAGCTGAGAAATTATATCAGGTTTCTGCTCTGGCATTACAGGGTTATTGACGCCTTCTGGTTTATCGAGACAACGGAGGCCTTTGATCAGCCAACGGCGGAAAGGCTCAATGAGAAGGTGTGGGGGCGCGTTTCCGGCATGGCGGCAAAGGATCTCGTGTCACGTTTCAAGGTTGCCGAAACAGGCCTGAAGGGTTTTGTAAAGGCGCTGCGGTTTTTCCCCTGGTCTATTCTTGTGGGATATGACATTGAGGAAAAGGAAGACGAAGTCCTCATCTCTGTCCCGTCATGCCCCGCGCAGGTGGCGCGCCTGAAACGGGGCCTGGGGGAATATGTCTGCAAGGAAATGCACAAAAGGGAATTTGAGGGCTTTGCCCGCGCCATTGATCCGCGCATCAGGGTCGAATGCCTTTTTGCCCCGCCCGACGCGCACCCGGACGATATGTTCTGCAAGTGGCGGTTTTCCCTGGAAAAGACACCCTGAAGCCTGACGGGAGGCTATCTCCTATATCAGCACAATTCTCTGAATAGTATGGACAATCTCCTCCGGATCATCAATCACCTGAAAAATATCAAGGTCATCGGGGGAAATGGTCCCCTGCGCGATCATCTCTTTTTTTATCCAGTCAAGCATACCCCCCCAGTAATCGCTTCCCACGAGAATCACAGGAAAAGGACGGATTTTTTTGGTCTGGATAAGGGTTACAGCCTCAAACAGCTCATCCAAGGTTCCAAACCCCCCCGGCATAATAACGTAGGCCACGGAGTATTTGATAAGCATGACCTTACGGACAAAAAAGTACTGGAAACTCAGCCTGATATTCGCGTATTCATTCGGGTGTTGTTCAAAGGGCAGTTCAATATTCAGGCCGATGGAATGGCCGCCCCCTTCAACGGCGCCTTTGTTGGCCGCTTCCATAATCCCGGGCCCGCCGCCGGTAATAATATTATACCCTTTTTTGGCAAGAAGCCTCGAAATCGTTTCCGCCTTTGAATAAATGGGATCGGTTCGTTTCAGCCTCGCGGAGCCAAAAACAGCGATAGCGGGATAGTAGTCTGACAGTTTCTCAAAGCCATCCACGAACTCCGCCATAATCTTAAAAAGACGCCACGATTCCTTAATAGTCATATCGTCAATGATATATTGTTTTTCATCCACCATTTTTTATCTCCCTGCGAACCATTTTTTTATGCAGGCTATCTTATGCCTCTTTGGGAAAGGATTCAAGGGAAAAGCGGGTTTTGGCATCGCTTTTAAGCATTCTCGAGAGCCTGACTCGTTACACGCATAAAATCACGGGGGTCTTTTCTCCACAATTTCTCTCTTGTAAAAAGCAGAAAAGTATAATACACAAAGAAAATGTTGAATCTGTCTATACGCCTTCAACGCCGTTTTAATCTTTCATGAAATTCCTCAGGAGAAAGTAATGAAAAAAAGGCTCTTCCCCGCAATGATATTTTTTCTTTCCATCGGTATCGTTTCAATAGCCGGCGCGGGTGATTTTTCGGGAAACTACATCCTCAAAACCGCCCAAAACACCATCACCCTTTCCCTGTCACAAAATAAAAACGGCGTTGTTTCCGGCCTGTTATTCAGCACAACCGGGGCAAAATTTAAAATAACCGGCAAAGTGGAAGATGATGTTATCATTGGAGAATGCCGCACGGGGAATCAGGCGGTTCCCTTTGAAGCACATTTTGAAACCCATGCCCTGCTCTTTTCACTGACAAGCCAGGGGAAAACGATAAAATTTCCTTTGCCAAAAGGCAAACACCTTTCAACCGATAACCGGCAAAAAACACCCGGGGCCACCGGCGGCAAAAAGAATAATCAGCAACTTACAGGAAAGACAGGTTCGGGAAAATCACTCCTCGGGAGCTGGATATGCCGGACAGCCAACGGGACGCTGAGCCTCAATTTTTTATCTCCGAACAGGCTGACGTTTAACGGGGACCCGGCCGGCTATACCGCTTCTCCCGATAAATTAACGGTTCAGGCAGATGGGCAAACGATGGTTTATCCCTATTCTTTTAACAAAAGAGGCCTGGTGATTACGTTTCCCAATGGTGTTAATGCCCAGTTTGTAAGGGGCCGGGGGCAGGCTGCCGCGACCGGTGGCAGCCTGTTTCCACAGTTGGTGGGCAGATGGAAAGACATCAGGTCAAGCGGGAACACCCTCATTGAACTTGCACCCAACGGGCAATATTCCTACTACAGCGATTACGCGGCGGGGAACAGCGCGTCGGGGCAGACAAACTGGGGCTACGCGAATTCCAACAAGGATCGCGGAACCTGGACGGCCCGGGGCACCCCGAGGGCCGGCACAATTTTCTATCGCTCTCAGAACGGCAGTGCTGATACCCTTGCCTATCATGTTCATGTTGAGAACGGAAAAACCTACTGGGGTGA
>JANTFN010000204.1 GCA_024763435.1 Thermodesulfobacteriota bacterium
ATTTCCAAATCTTCACTTGTTCGTTTACGGATTTTTACTGATCCTGATTATTATCTATCAGCCAAATGGGCTGGTCGGTGTGTTCGCGTATCTGAAACGTAAACTGACAAAGAAAAAAGTGTCTGGCGGGCTATAAATGGCGTTTCTAAATGTAAAGGCTTGCACCAAAAATTTTGGCGGGCTGACGGCTGTTAATAAAGTGGATTTTACCCTGAAGAAAGGGGAGCTCCTGGGGTTGATTGGTCCGAATGGCGCGGGTAAGACGACGATGTTTAACATGATCAGCGGGGTCTACAAACCAACATCCGGTGAGATTATATATCTCGAACGCTATCCCATCCATGCCCTTAACACGCATAAGATCTGCCATTACGGGATTGCCCGGACCTACCAGGTTGTCAAACCTTTTCTGAATATGAGTATTTTAAAAAATACCCTCGTGGGGGCCTATTTTGGAAAACGTGGAACATTAAAAAAAGAGGCAACAAGGATCGCTCAGGAGGTACTGGAATTCACAGGGCTCTGGGATCGACGGGATGAAATGGCAAGCAGCCTGAATGTCCCAAGCCGGAAACGCCTCGAAATTGCCCGGGCTATGGCGACACAACCACAGCTTTTACTTCTTGATGAGGTGATGGCCGGTTTAAATCCTTCTGAAACTAAAAAAACAATGGGCCTTATCCGGCAGATTCAGGGGAAGGGAATCACAATTATTATGATCGAACACGTTATGCAGGCGGTGATGGGACTGTCTGAGAGAATCATCGTTCTCAATTATGGGGAAATTATCGCGGGGGGAACCCCAAAAGAGATTTCCAGCAATCCGGAAGTTATTAAGGCCTACCTGGGTGACTGAACATGCTCAAAGTTGAAAATCTGAATGGCTATTACGGGGATATGCAGGCCCTGTGGGATATCAGCTTCGAGGTAGGACAGGGCGAACTTGTTACCCTTGTCGGGGCCAATGGGGCGGGGAAGACAACAACGCTGAATGCCATTTCAGGGATTCTTCGGGGTAAGACCGGGGAAATTCTCTTTAACGGAAATTCCATACAGGACCTTCCGCCCGACAAAATAGCCGAGTTAGGGATTATTCAGGTTCCCGAGGGGCGAAAATTGTGGCCCAACCTCACCGTACTTGAAAACTTGGAATTAGGAGCTTTTCTCCGGAAAAACAGAAAGGATCGAACAAAAAACCTCATGCGCGTTTATGACCTTTTCCCGCGTCTTAAGGAGCGGAAAAACCAGCTTGGCGGTACGCTTTCTGGCGGGGAACAGCAAATGCTTGCCATTGGCAGGGCGCTGATGTCCCAACCCTCGATCCTTATGCTGGATGAGCCTTCGCTGGGGTTGGCACCTATTCTTGTTAAGGATGTCTTCAAGGTTGTACGTCAAATTAATCAGCAGGGCGTTACCGTTTTGCTGGTGGAGCAGAATCTTCGATACGCCCTCGAAACCTGTTCGCGGGGATATGTCCTTGAAACCGGGCATGTAAGCCTGCAGGGAACCAGCCAGGAATTACTGGAAAACCCACATGTCAAGAAGGCCTACCTGGGGATGTAGTATCGCGCTTGAAATTTTTCCCGTTGACATCTATGGTTACCGTATCACTGAAAATAGGCGTGGCGCGCGTGTCTTGAAAAAAGACGGAGACCGCCCCTTGTTTTGTAAAAGGAGAGATTATGAAAATACGCGAGGTAACGCGTGAGGAAGTTGAAAGGCTTGTTGGCGTTGCATTGTTTAAGGTGCCGGCGGATCTTATTCTCAAGGCGCAAGGCTTGGTCAATGTCTTTACCGGTAAGGTCCAGAAAGAGGCCACGGTAGGAATTAGCGGGAAACGAATCGCGTATGTTAACGGGCAGGACCAGGCTGTTCCCACTGGTCCGGATACCCGTGTCATAGATGTCAATGACAGCATTTTATGCCCCGGTTTTATCGAGGGGCACACGCATGTGGATGGATGGGCGTCGCTCCCTGAGTTTCTAAAATATGCGGTCAAGGGAGGGGCAACCACCATTGTAACTGAAACCTCTACGATTGCCGCGGCAATGGGCTTCGAGGGTGTGAAGACATTTATTGAGGAAACAGAACGACAGCCTGTTCCGGTTTTTATCACGACACCTTCGGAAATTCCACCCTTCCCGGAGTTTGAAACCTGTGCGCCTTTTAATGATTCGGACTTTCTTAAAATCCTGGAACATGAGCGGTGCGTCGGCATGGGAGAGGTTTACTGGGGGCCGGTTATTGATGGCAGAGAAGATGTCATCCGCAAGATAGCGGCGACCCTGACAGCGGGAAAACCGGTGGAGGGGCATGCAGCCGGCGCGAGGAGAGAAAAACTGGTGGCGTATCGCGCGGCAGGAATCTCAAGTTGCCATGAATCCATAACAATCGAGGAGGCAGCGGAAAAACTGGCGCTGGGGATGGATGTCATGATACGATGCGGATATATTCGGAATGACCTGAAGGCGATTGCCCCGATTTTTAGCCGGAATGTGGATACGGACGGATTGATGTTGGTCAGTGACGGGTATTCTCCGAAAATGCTGGTTCTAAATGGGTATTTAAACCATATTGCGCATCTCGCCGTTTCCTACGGGATTGATCCGGTAGAGGTTGTGAAAATGCTGACCATCCGAATCGCTCGGCACTTTCACCTCGAACACCGTGGTGGGATTGCCCCCGGATGGCTCGCCGATATCATCGCGGTAGAAGACCTGCACAATTTCTCTGTTAAAACGGTTATTTCCGAAGGGAATGTCCTCCTCCATGATGGTAACAGGGAGGCAGTCTTCCCCACGGCGATCTTTCCGAAGAGATTCAAAAACAGCATCTCCGCGCCGGAAGTTAATGAAATTGATTTTTACCAGTGTGCTGAAACGGACCCCGCGTGCGTAAGGGTCATTGTCATCAAAACAGAGACCGTCACGGAAATTGAAGAAACCGAATTGGAACTGGCAGAAAATGGGAACATTATGACCAATCCTTCTCGTGATATTATTAAACTTGCGGTTATTTACCGGGGGTCCTCTCAGTTCCAGGGCACAATTGGCTTTATCAAGGGTTTTGGCCTGAAAGAAGGGGCTGTCGCGACAAGTCTGAGCTGGGATTGCAATAATATTGTGGCTGTGGGTCCCAACGAATGTGATATGGCGGCGGCGGTGAATCGGGTCAGGGACCTCGGCGGCGGCATGGTTATCTGTCTTGGAGAGGAGAGTGTGATTGAGGTTCCTCTTCCCTGGGGCGGTGTCACCTCCGGCAAACCCCTTGCTGAACTTGCCTGTGAAATTAATGAATTTGAAAAAGTTCTCATGGATATGGGATGTCCGCTGCCCCGGCCATTTCTGGCCCTCCAGACGCTTTCTTTTACAGGTCTTCCCTTTTATCGCTTAACAGACAAGGGCCTGCTCGATATCCGCGCCAGAAAAATGATCCCCGTGATGTTATGAGCGAACAGGAAGAAATTTACGCGGTAGTTGATGCCGACGACAAGATTATCGGCAAGGCGACAAGAAAGGAAATCCACGAAAAAGGTCTATGGCATCGCAGTGTTCACATTTTTATCATGAATGCCGGGGGCGCGCTTTTTCTTCAAAAACGTTCCCTGGGAAAAGACCTCTATCCGGGGTGCTGGGATTCTTCAGCCGCAGGCCATGTGGACTGGGGGGAATCCTACCAGCAGGCAGCTAAACGTGAGCTTCGGGAGGAGCTCGGGATAAATGAACCTCTGACTTTCCGTTTCAACGTTCAGGCATGCAGGGAAACGGGATGGGAGCATGTTGGGTTTTTCTCCGCCGTTACGGCGCAACAGATAACAATCAATCC
>JANTFN010000205.1 GCA_024763435.1 Thermodesulfobacteriota bacterium
TTTTCGCTGCCCTTGCGGGAAACCTTCTCCAGGTAGGGTTTCTCCTGACCTCCGAACCCCTTACCCCGCAATTGAACCGGCTTGATCCGATAAAGGGGTTTAAACGTCTCTTCTCCATTCAGTCCTTTGCGGAGCTGCTTCGTTCCGTCCTCAAAATTTTGATTGTCGCGTATGTCGCGTATATTACCGTTCGGAGTCAGTACAACCGCATGCCGGGGCTGGTCGTCCTCTCTGTCGCGGAAATTCTGCAGTTTACCCTTTCTGTCAGTTTTCAGATACTGCTGCGAACATGCTGGGTGCTGGTTATCCTGGCTATTCTTGATTATGCCTTCCAGCGCTGGCAGTACGAAAAAGACCTGAAGATGTCGAAACAGGAAATTAAGGACGAAATGAAACAGCGTGAAGGGGACCCGCTGATTAAGGCGCGGGTCAGAAAGATGCAGCGTGAAATGGCGCGCCGAAGGATGATGGAAGAGGTCCCGAAGGCGGATGTTGTCATCACCAACCCGACCCATCTCTCCATAGCCCTGCGTTACAAGCGGGAAGAAAAGATGCAGGCACCGAAACTGGTTGCGAAGGGGGCCGGTTATCTGTCCGACAAAATACGTGAGATTGCGCGGGAGCACCATATTCCTCTCGTGGAGAACAAACCTCTCGCACAGACGCTGTATAAGGGTGTTGAATTGGGGGAAGAAATCCCGGAGGCTTTGTATAAGGCCGTTGCCGAGGTCCTGGCTACTGTTTACAGGCTGAAACATCCCCATCTGATTCGAAGACAGCATCCTGCCTCCTCACACCTGACAGAAGGAGCAGCGCTATAATGGCATCCATGGTGGAACGCATCAGCCTGAAAGGCCTGTCCAGGAACAGCGATATCCTGATTGCCCTCGCGGTTGTGGGAATTTTAATTCTCATGATTATCCCGCTGCCGAAGTTTTTGCTCGATGTCCTGCTGTCCTTTGACATTACCCTTGCTGTGATTATTATCCTGGTGGCGATGTATGTCCTGAAGCCGCTTGACTTCTCCGTTTTTCCTTCCGTACTCCTTATTGCGACCCTTTTCCGGCTTTCCCTGAACATTGCCTCAACCCGTCTGATCCTGCTGCATGGCAGCGAAGGCCCCGAAGCGGCGGGACAGGTGATCAAGGCATTCGGTGCTTTTGTCGTCGGGGGTAATTACGTGGTAGGGATGATTATCTTTTTTATCCTCGTGATTATCAATTTTGTTGTCATCACCAAAGGTGCCGGGCGGGTGTCCGAGGTGGCAGCCCGTTTTACCCTCGACGCGATGCCGGGAAAACAGATGAGCATCGATGCCGATTTGAATGCCGGCCTGATTAATGACAGCGAGGCACGTGCGCGGCGTCTGGAAATAGAGCATGAAGCGGATTTTTACGGGGCCATGGATGGTGCCAGCAAGTTTGTCCGGGGAGACGCCATTGCCGGGATTATCATTACGCTTATCAACATTCTCGGGGGACTGGTTATCGGTGTTATTCAGCAGGGCATGCCCGTGGTGAAGGCGGCACAGACCTATACGCTGTTAACGGTGGGGGACGGGCTAGTTTCTCAGATACCCGCATTGATTATTTCCACCGCTGCCGGCATGGTCGTCACGCGTGCGGCGGCCGAATCGAACATGGGCAAGGAAATGGTCAGCCAGATTCTGTTTCAGCCGAGGGCGATCGCTATTTCCGCCTTTATCATCCTGTTTTTCGGACTGGTACCCGGTCTCCCCGGCCTCCCGTTTTTTGCCCTTGCCCTTGTAATGGGGGGGGTTGCTTATACGGCATTCAAGGCAATCAAACGTGCGGAGGCGGAAGTCATTGCCGAAAAAGGCGCGCCGCAGGCCTTGCCTGCCGAACCGGTAGAGGCCCTGCTTCCCCTCGATATCCTGGGGCTTGAAGTAGGCTATGGCCTGATAGCCATCGTAGACCGGGAACAAAACGGAGAACTCCTTGACAGGATACGTTCCATAAGGAATCAATTTGCCGTGGATATGGGCATTATTGTCCCGCCCATGCATATCAAGGATAACCTCCAGCTTAAACCGGGGGGCTATGCCATTCTTCTCAAGGGGAATGAAGTGGGGAAGGGGGAGATGATGTTGGGGCACTATCTCGCCATGGACCCTGGAACGGCCACGGGAGAGCTCCCGGGTCTCCCGACGCGCGAACCCGCTTTCGGCCTGCCTGCCTTCTGGATTGAAGAAAAAGATAAAGATCAGGCGCAATTTCAGGGATATACCGTTGTGGACCACGCCACCGTGATAGCGACCCATATCTCGGAGCTGGTTCGCCGATACGCGCATGAACTTCTCGGCCGCCAGGAGACACAAACCCTGCTCGATAACCTCTCCCGTCAGTATCCGAAGGTTGTGGAAGAGCTTATCCCAAACATGCTTTCCCTCGGCGATGTCCAGAAAATCCTGCAGAATCTCCTCAGGGAACGAGTCCCTGTCAGGGATTTAAGGAGTATTCTCGAAACGATGGCGGATTACGCGCCCATGACAAAAAACATCGTGTTGCTGACGGAATATGTGCGGCAGACCCTTGCCCGGACGATTACCCGTCAGGTTCAGCAGCCGGATGGAACGATTTATGTTATGACCCTGGCCCCCACCCTCGAGGAAAAGATAGCGGCAAGTATTAAACACACGGAACGGGAGTCCTATATGGCACTCGACCCCGCGACCTCGGAGGAGATTATTACCGCCCTTCAGAAGGCTATTGAACAATTCTCTTTGAAAAATTTGAGCCCCGTTATTTTGTGTTCTCCAGTTATCAGACCTCATTTAAGAAGGCTTATCGAGAGATTTTACCCTGATCTTATTATTCTTTCACACAATGAATTGTCCGACACAGTGCAGATTAAATCCCTGGGGTTGGCGGGAGGTCCCGGTGCAGATACGGCAGTTTGAAGCCCCGAGTATTCAGGAAGCGATGAAGAAGGCGAAAGAGGCCCTTGGGCCTGATGCCATTATTCTTTCTTCCAAAAGGAATGAAGATAGTGGCTCTCCCCTGTTTGTTGTAACAGCGGCAGTTGACGGAAATGGCCATAACCGGATGGAACTCCTGACAGGAAAAATACCTTTGAAGAGGTCGGACGTCTTCGATGACATTCCCCGGGGAATAACGCGCCCGCGGCTTCAGGATACCTTAACCCTTTTAAAGAGAATGATAGAGGATTCTCTTGAAAGCAGTGCAGAGAGAGATGACCCGGGGGAGCGGGCCCTGGATACCCTTCTGGCGATCGGTGTTGAGCGGGAAATGGCTTATCTGATCGCGGGCAAACTGCTTGCGTCTTTCAACGGTCGCCGAGAAGACCTTTCCACGGACAAGATCCGAGCGGTCCTCGAAGACATATTGAAGGTGACGGGTGAAATTGCCCCGGCGGGAGCTGCCACACGGTTTATTATCTTTTTAGGTCCGCCCGGTGTTGGAAAAACAACAACACTGGCAAAAATAGCGGCACGCTTGAAACGCAGATTGGGACGCCCTGTCGCGCTGATGAGTACAGATGTTTACCGGATTGGCGCCATGGATCAGCTTCGTATCTACGGAGATCTAATGGGGCTTCCCGTGGAAAAAGTCGCTACAAAAGCGGCCTTCAGGAAGGTGTGTGCCGCCTATTCCCCTGAAACACTTTTTCTGGTCGATACAACGGGGCGAAGCCATCTTGATGACACAGGGTTGGTGGAAAACAAAATTCTGCTGGACCCCATGATGGAAAAATCACACACCTTTTTGCTTTTAGACACGGGCAGAAAATCG
>JANTFN010000206.1 GCA_024763435.1 Thermodesulfobacteriota bacterium
CCCGATAAGGGAAAACCCTTGAGGCTTTTTATTTTGAGATATTTTTTTTTGCCTGTTCGATGATTTCAAGGAGCGAATTCATCTTGTCCTTGGGCTCCGGGTGCAGAAACCGTTCAATCTCAACGGGCGTGTAGCGCGCTTTGAGATAGGCTTCGATATCTGCATAAACCTCCCAGCACCGAACGATTCGTTCGCACGGCATCCCCTGTTGGAGGGTTTCACAATAGTGAAAAGGAACATCACCCCCCAACTTGGGACACCGCAGGCTTTTATGCGTTAAAGACGCTTCATCAGCCATTTTTTTAAAAACTCCTCTTTACCCCGCGTTTATCTTGGGAAGAGATTCGATCGTCTTCAGGGCACGCTCAATCTCCTCTTCGGGCAGCGCATAATCGCTGAGTTTTCCGGAGAAATAGGCATCATAGGCCGCAAGATCGACCAGACCGTGACCACTCATATTAAAGAGGATGGTCTTTTCTTTCCCTTCTTCCTTGGCCCTTTTCGCCTCGCGGATAACCGCGGCAATGGCGTGGTCCGTTTCCGGCGCGGGAATAATTCCCTCGGTCCTGGCAAACAGGACACCGGCCTCGAAGGTTTCAATCTGATGCACGGCAAGAGGTTCGATAATTTTGTCCTCAATCAGCTGGCTGACCTGTGGTGCCATACCATGATACCGCAACCCGCCGGCATGGATGGGCGCGGGGACAAAATCATGCCCCAGGGTATGCATGGGGAGCAGAGGCGTCATCTGGACCGTGTCGCCAAAGTCATAGGCAAAGGGTCCCCTTGTCATTGTGGGACAGGATGTAGGCTCAACCGCAATAATGCGCATCTCTTTCCCATGAATTTTGTCTCTCGCGAACGGAAAGCTCAGGCCGGCAAAGTTACTGCCGCCGCCGGCACACCCGATAACGATATCCGGATAATCGCCGACCTTTTCAAACTGTTTCAGCGCTTCCAGCCCGATAATGGTCTGGTGGGTCATAACATGGTTCAGCACGCTGCCAAGGGCGTATTTTGTGTCTTCGCGGCTTACGGCCGCTTCCACGGCCTCGCTGATCGCCATCCCGAGGCTTCCCGGGGTATCCGGGTCTTTTTCCAGCATCTTACGGCCGGCCTCGGTTCTGGTACTCGGGCTCGCGTAGCATTGTGCGCCCCAGGTATTCATCATCAGTCTGCGATAGGGTTTTTGCTGGTAGCTGATCTTGACCATGTAAACAACAATATCAATACCATACTGAGCGCCGGCAAAACTTAACGCGCTGCCCCACTGTCCCGCGCCGGTTTCCGTTGTGATATGTTTTGTGCCGAAAACCTTGTTATAATAGGCCTGTGGCACGGCCGTGTTAGGTTTATGGCTCCCCGCCGGGCTGTAGCTCTCATTCTTGTAATAAATTTTTGCCGGTGTATCGAGGGCCTTCTCAAGATTGTAGGCCCTGACGAGAGGGGCAGGCCGCCATATCTTTAAAACACCGAGGACCTCATCCGGAATATCGATCCAGCGTTCGGTACTGACTTCCTGCTCAATCAGGTTCATGGGAAAAATGGGGGCCAGATCGTCCGGGCCCACGGGTTGCCCCGTTCCAGGATGAAGCGGGGGCTGCATCGCTGTGGGCATATCCGCGGCAATATTATACCACTGCCTTGGCATTTCATCTTCGGTTAACAGGATTTTTTTGACCTCCATACGAACCTCCTTCAAGTAAAGGGTTAAAATAAAAACAGGGCCTCAACTGTGAGACCCCCGCCTATACGTTCAACCGATATCTTCAGGACAACCGTTACTTCCTCAGCCATTCAGATTTTTGTTCCTCCATATTTTCGAAACATGCGACGGGTTTAGCATAGTAAAAACACGTTTGTCAAGAGGAATTTTTATTTTTTCGGAGGGATTAAAAACTCTTTCAGGAAAAATAACGTATTCAACAGACTCTGGCTGCTGACGCCTGCTAAAAATACCGGCGCCCGCGCCGTTTTTATAATCCTGACAAATTTTTCTGCATCAGACAAGGCAGAAGAAACGCGCATCCCTTCAAACAAAAACAAACAGTCTGAGAAATCACATCCCTGTAACTTAGAAATTAAACATATATATTCAATATGTTATGAGTTATTCAGAGTATTATATCAAAATAGAATCATCTCAGAAAACCGGCCTAAAAAAACATCTCCGTTTAACACGGCAAGACACAATCCTTGAAAAAAGAAAATTCAACACTTATCATTTACCAAAAACAAACAGCAACAAACAGCGTCCCAACGCCTTGATTCGGCACGTTAATGGGGACCGCGAAAATATTTTCTCATGTTTTATTCCCGCCCACCTGAGGGAAATTTCGCGCGTGTTTCACGAGGTTAAAATGTATTTGCATCACAGTAATAATTGTGCATTTTAAAATAAGGTTTTATACATTAACATGGATGTTCGTGGCATTTTAAATATTTGGATTCGTTCTCGGGGGTTCCCCTTGACGGGCCCTCTATAAATGCATTACACTTATTTTCAATTTTCAAGAATAAATTAAAAGGAGGCTAAATGAAACTTCACGAATTTCAGGCTAAAGCGATTTTTAAGGAATGGGGAATCCCAACCCCGGAAGGGGCCGTGGCCTTCAGCGCCGGCGAGGCCCGCGAGATTGCCTCCCGACTGACAACTGACCGGTTTGTGGTCAAGGCTCAGATTCACGCGGGCGGCAGGGGAAAGGCCGGCGGTGTCAAGATTGTTGCCACACCAGATGAGGTCGAGGCCGCTGCCGGTGAAATTCTCGGCATGAATCTTGTAACCCATCAGACAGGCCCGGAGGGGAAGGAAGTCCAAAAGGTCCTGATCGAAGCCGCCTCATCCATCAAGCAGGAGCTCTATGTGGGCGTCCTCATCGACCGGAAACTTTATCGTCCCGTTGTGATGGCAAGCGCTGAAGGCGGTATGGAAATCGAAGAGGTCGCCCGAAAATCCCCTGAGAAAATCTTCAAGGAGTGGATCGATCCCCTCGTGGGATTTCGTGCCTTTCAGGGGATAAAACTGGGCTTTAAACTTGGATTCGACGCCAGGTTAAGCAGAAAGCTGGCCGCCTTTCTCGCGAAACTGGTTAAACTGTTCGAGGGGGTTGACGCCGCGCTCTGCGAAATCAATCCACTGGTTCTGACGGCGGAAGATACGTTTATCGCCCTCGACGCGAAATTGTCTCTTGATGATAACGGGCTGAGCCGCCACCCGAACCTGGCGGAACTGCGGGACATCACGGAAGAAGACCCTCTTGAAGTGGAGGCCTCTAAATACAATCTCAACTACATCAAACTGGACGGGAATATCGGCTGCATGGTCAACGGCGCCGGCCTGGCCATGGCCACCATGGATATGATTAAACTCTCCGGCGCTTCACCCGCGAATTTCCTGGATGTCGGTGGCGGAGCCAACGCGGAAATGGTGGAAAACGCCTTCCGTATTCTCATGTCGGACCCCAAGGTCAAGGCCGTTTTGATTAACATCTTCGGGGGAATCCTTCGATGCGACACACTGGCAACAGGGGTCGTTGAAGCGGCACGAAAGCTGCATGTGGACCGGCCCATCATTATTCGTCTTGAGGGAACCAATGTTGAAGAAGGCCGAAAAATTCTGAACGACTCCGGGCTCGATTTTCAGGTCGCCGATGGCATGGGAGAGGCTTCTAAGAAAATCGTTTCAATCATCCAGTCCTTTACATAGAAGGGGAAACAAATGGCCATACTTGTTGATAAAAATACACGCGTGCTTGTACAGGGAATCAC
>JANTFN010000207.1 GCA_024763435.1 Thermodesulfobacteriota bacterium
GCTCAGACAACTTTTCCCACATTTTCTGATAAAACCATTTTCTTCAAATGGGACATTTCTATTGTGGCAAATCAGAGGACATTTCTATTGTGGCTTGACATGGCCTTCCGCCGGCCTTGCAAAACATTTTTAAATCTGTTATAAGCCGGTCCTTAATAATCAGGGTTTTAAAAGGAGGAAAAAATGTCTCGGGTATGTGATATCTGTGGAAAAGGCCCGATGGTGGGATATAATGTCAGCCACGCGCACAATAAAACAAAAAAGGTCTGGTACCCTAATCTTCAGAAAATCAGGGTTATGGTTAATGGCAGGGTTAAGCGCCTGAAAGTTTGTACGCGCTGTATTCGCTCCGGAAAGGTTGTCAAACCTTCGGATCTGAAAAGCCAGGCCTGACGGTTTTATTTTGCCGGCGCTTATTTCTTCAGCGCTGGCTGAATTTTGCAGTGAAATCTGGCATAAGATTGTCAGAACTGGATTCTTTTAACTTCTGTAATTCCTTTTATGTGATTTAAGGCACGAATAATCCTGTTCAGGTGCTTCAAATCCTTTATGGCGATTTCGAATTGATTGACCGCGTGTTTATCATCCGTCGTGTGGACACGGGCGCTTAGAATATCCGCTTCTTCTGCTGCCAGTTTTTTAGTTATTTCCGCGAGGATTCCACGCCGGTCAAAAGACGTCGTCTGGATTTTCACGGGGCGGCGTGTGGTATCTGTGACCTTCCATTTGGCTTCGACAAGCCGCTGTGGGTCGGAGTTCATGATGGTTCCGCAATCCGCTTTATGAATCGCGATACCCCGACCGCGTGTGATGAACCCCACGATTTTATCGCCGGGCAGGGGGTTGCAGCATTTGGCGAATCGCACCAGGACATTCTCTTCCCCTTTAATGAGAATGGGGCTGCTGTCCTTTCCTTTAAGCTTTGAAATTATTTTCAGCAGGGGTTTCTGTTCTTCAGGATGGGCCTCGGCATCAAGTTCCTCGGGTGGGAGGATGCGCCTGATAACCTGGCGGGGTGTTATTTTCCCGTAGCCTACCGTCGCAAGCAGGTCATCTGCCGTGTTGAGTCCGAAGATTTCAGCCACGCTTTTCAACGAGCCATCCTTGAAAAGCCGGTTGAAATTAACGGGATGCCGTTTGGCCTCTTTTTCCAGCAGGTCTTTTCCCAGCTGGATACTCTGTCCCCTTTCCTGGGTTTTAATCCATTGTCGAATTTTTGTTCGCGCCCTGGAGCTTTTGACGGTTTTCAGCCAGTCTTTACTCGGGTGGGCCTGGGGGTGTGTGATGATTACAATGCGGTCTCCATTGTGGAGGTTATATTTGAGAGGGACAATTTTTCCATTGGCCTTCGCGCCCTTACAGTGGTTTCCGACTTCAGTGTGAATGCTGTACGCAAAATCTATGGGCGTGGAACCGCGGGGAAATTCCTTGACCTCTCCCGTTGGGGTAAACACGAAAACCTCATCGGGGAACAGATCAACCTTGATGGTTTCCAGAAATTCCGAGTTATCTCTCAGATCATTCTGGTATTCAAAAAGCTGTCGAAGCCACCGAAACCGCTTGTCGTCTTTTTCATCCAGATTGATGGCTTCCTTGTATTTCCAGTGGGCAGCAATACCCATTTCCGCGACCTGGTGCATTTCATGGGTGCGAATTTGTATCTCGATCCTTTCTCCCTTGGGTCCGTTTACGGTGGTGTGAAGGGACTGGTAAAGATTTGCCTTGGGGAGGGCAATATAGTCCTTGAATTTTCCAGGAATGGGCACCCAAAGATTGTGGACAATTCCAAGGACTTCGTAGCATTCAGTAACAGAGTTTACAATAATACGGAACGCTGTAATGTCATAAAGCTCACTAAACTCAATGTTTTGACTCTGCATCTTTCGGAAAATGCTGTAGATATGTTTAGGGCGCCCGGAAATTTCAGCAAAGATGTCATTTTCAGCCAGTTTCTTTTTGATGAGCTGTTTCACATCCTCAATATAACGGCTTCTTTCCTTCTCGCTTTTCGAGATTTGCCGTTCCAGGGACGCGTAGGCCTCCGGCATGATGTATTTGAAAGAAGCGTCTTCAAGCTCTGATTTCATCCAGTCAATGCCGAGACGGTTCGCGATGGGGGCATAGATATCAAGGGTTTCACTCGCGATACGCTGCTGTTTCTCCGGTTTATGATATTCAAGGGTTCGCATGTTGTGAAGCCTGTCCGCCAGTTTCACGAGAATGACACGGATATCTTTGGTCATAGCCAGAACCATTTTTCGGAAATTTTCCGCCTGGGTATCCTCGCTGCTTTCAAAAGACATCTTGCTTATCTTGGTAACACCTTCTACAAGCTCGGCAACCTGACTGCCAAACAGGCGTGAAATTTCCTTGTGGGTGACAAGGGAATCCTCGATGGTATCATGAAGAAGCCCGCTTGCAACGGACTGGTCGTCAAGATGCATGTTCGCGAGAATACCTGCAACTTCAAGGGGATGGATCAGATAGGGTTCACCTGAAAGGCGCAGTTGTCCCTGATGAGCCTTGGCGGAAAAGACATAAGCCTTCTGAATAAGCTCTTCATCAAAGTCAGGATTGTATAACTCGATCCGTTCTAATATATCTCCAATGCGGATCACACCACACCTCCCCCTCCTGTATACCCAAAAAGCGGTTTGGAATCAAATGAATTTATGAATGAGCCTGCTGTCAAACAGCCGGATTGTATGGCGGTGTGTGTGGCGGGACTGCTGTTGGAATGTTCGAAGAATAGCGTCAAGGGCCTGAATAACCTGCTTGTAAATACGTTTTGCACCCGCGTCCTGGAGCGCGTGTTTTTTTCCTGTTCCCGTCAGGACACCAATAGGGATAATACCGGACGCCCGCGCGGTATGAATATCCAGGGGATGATCCCCAATCATGAAAATCTTTTCAGAGGAAAGATTAAAAGCCCCGAGGATAGGAGAAATCGCAGCCTTGTCGGGTTTGTAGACGTGGCTGTTTTCCCGGGTCAGGATGACATCAAAAAAGGCATCCGCCTTTCCAAGGACCTGTTCAAGGGCCTTTTTACAGTTTCTCGTTGCGATGGCTAACACCGCGCCCTGGCCTTTCAAGGCCCACAAGCGGCTGTAAACCCCGGGCAGAAGGTTGCTTTTTAATGACGCGGCGTATTCCATTTTTTCAAGGATGGCAAAGGCTTCCGTCCTTATCCTGAATGCGCGCTGGGGGGCGACATTTCTTATTTTATCACAGGCCTCATCAATCCTTTCAAGAATAAAGGGCGTGCTGAGCGCGTCCGGAGAAATGCCATACGACTGAAACAGGGCATTGACCGCTGACCGCATGGCGTCAAAATCAATGGACATGGCCGCGAGTGTCCCGTCAAAATCAAAAATAATGCCATAGGCAGGCGCGTTACCCCTTCTTAATCGCGCTGACATATTTTAGTTTCAAATCATACAGAAGATTGGTTACGAGATCCTCTTCATCTTTATCAAGATTCCCCTCGGTTTTCTTGCTGAGCATGTCTATCAAGTCAATGGTTTGTTTCGCGAGTGGGAGGTTTTTTTCTATTTTATTGTTCGCGGGATTGGGCAGCTCTCCAAGGTGCATCAGTGACGAGGTACTGAGGGAGAGGATAAATGTTGCGAAATTTATTTCTGGCAGCGGAGCAGACTGGCCGTTGGCGGTCTCCCGTGTTGGTTTTTCTTCTGGTTTTTTCTCCTCTGTGGTGGGTGGGGTTTCGGCCGTTTCCGGCTCTTTGGTGTCGTTAAATATCT
>JANTFN010000208.1 GCA_024763435.1 Thermodesulfobacteriota bacterium
TATTTCTCTTTCAGGTAGTTGGCGCCATGTTCAGAGACACAAAATACTTTATCGACATTTTCAATAATCTGTTTCTGCCCAGGGAGATAATGGCGCGGCGCTCTCTCCGCGTAAAGATCAACCCCGTGGGCACGTGTGATAACAGATATGCCCGGCCTGCTCTTCTTGAATACCCTCCAGGCCATGGGAATAGAAAGCCAATAGCTGTAAATACAGCCGATCTCATCGGGCCGGCGTAAGGTCTTTAATAGTCTATAGGTCATGGCCGCGTGGACCGCAAATCCCATAAATCCCCTGAAGCGTGACCATCGGAACCCTATTTCCCGGAGTTCTCCGAATAACAAAGTTATAATGTCGATTAGGGACCCGGGATGTATGAAAAGCCATCCTGTCTTACGGGCAAGCGAAAGCAGAATCTTACGAACAACCTCTTCCCGAACGACAACGCCCGCCGGAACACGCCGCCGCGTGCCGAGCTCCGGACCTGACACGCAGGGAATAATTTCTACTGAAAAGCCCTGAGAGAGGTAGGCCAGTTCTGTCTCCAGAAACGGTTCGCTTTCGCCAAAGGGATAACTCAGGGTAAGTAAAACAAGCCGTCTCTTTCCTGCCATCCTGTCAGACTGTCTGAATGACGTCATTTAGAATGCCGGCAAGTTTTTTTGCCTGTAGCTTGCGATTGTAAGGCATTACCGCTTTTTCAAGGGGGGTGTAATCCAATCTCCCTTTTTTCTCAATCTGCCCCATCCAGCCTTCAAGGATGCTAATTATCCCCTCCGCACCCCGGCCCACCTCGCCCGTTTGGCTTTTTTCAACAAAATCAACCGCAAAACGGTTTTGCTCTCCCACCACGAGAATCGGACGCCCGGCGCCCGCATACTGAAATATCTTGCTGGTGGGATTTCCCGCCATTTCACCGGCATTCCATGAAAAAAACAAAAGGGCCGTGGCTGATTTCAACGCCGCGATATTATCTTTGTAGGGCTGGAAGGGCTCCGATTGGACTATATCCTCCAGGTTGTGCGCGCGAACCATCTCCTGAAACGGAGGTTCCTGAACACCGATAAAACGAGTTACAAAGTTATCCCCGTTTATCTTCCCTTTTCCTTTCAGTTTTTCAAGCGCCTTAAAAAAAGGGACGGGAGATTGTTTTTTTGTGTAAAGTGTCCCACTGTAAACCAGTGTAAATGTTTTTTCTCCAGTCTCCCGGGATTCGCTAACACCTTTGAAATCTTCCGGGTCAAATCCGTTATAAATAACCTTAACGGGTTTTCCGTGCAGTGACGTCAGATAGGCTTGGAGCTTTCCGGAAACGGTGATAAACCCGGCGGCCTCCCGAAGGGAACGCCGTTCAAATCGTTTTTCAAGGCCTTCCAGCCATCGCGGATAGGGTTTCAGTGTGCTGCCCGTCCAGAGATCCCGATAATCCGCAACCCACGGCAGGCCTGTCTCTTTGTGAATTTTTGAGGCAACAAGGTGAGAAACGGGGGGCGGGTGCGAGCTGAAAACGGCATCAATTCTCTCACGCCCCATCGTTTTTTTTGCTTCCTTCACGGCATAAAAATACCATCCCAGCATCCTGTCCGGCATGCGTTGAATGGTAAAAGGCGAAATTTTTTTAAGGCCTCTTTTTGCCCTTCCTTTCCAATTGCCCGTGACATCCCGCTTTGCCTTACCGTTATGCCTTTGTTGTTCCCCTGGAAGGCTGGAAAAATGCCCGATGGGATCATGATAGGCCGTTCGGTGAATACTGGCCTCATCAACCTCAACCGGAATTCCCTGCGTTAAAATTCCCTTCGGTTTTACAGTAAGAACGATCGGTTTCCACCCATACTCAGGAAGATATTTCGCGAATTTACCCGTCCTGACGGAGGCGGCGGACATGATGGGGGGAAAATAAAAGGAAACAATCAGGACATTCTTCATGCAATATCGGCTGAGACCCTGTGCGCTTTCATGCCCTTTCCATCAAAATCATAGCCCTGTTTGCAAGCTGGACAAACCCATTTTCCTTCTTCCTGCTTTTCAAGGCGCGTCCCGCAACGGCACATCCAGCCAGCTATTTTCCCCGGATTCCCAAGAATCAAGGCATAATCCGGAACGTCTTTCGTTACAACCGCACCCGCACCGATAAAGGCATACTGTCCTATCGCATGGCCACAGATGAGGGTGCAATTCGCCCCGAGCGTTGCGCCCTTTTTAACCAGGGTATCCCGTTTTTCATGCATCCGGGGAATCTCACTTCTCGGATTGAGGACATTTGTAAAAACCATGGAGGGGCCGCAAAAAACATCGTCCTCCAGGGTAATCCCATCATAGACACAGACGTTATTCTGGATTTTCACCCGGTTGCCCACGTTAACATTCGGGCCTATCACCACGTTCTGGCCGATTCGGCACGCGTCTCCAATTACAGAACCTGACAGGATATGAGAAAAATGCCACACACGGGTTCCCGCGCCAATCGCCACTTCTTCATCAACACATGCCGTGGGGTGGACAAAATAAGGGGCGGCATCTCCTTGAATTTTTCTTTGGTTGAAAATCGCTACTTTCGCGCCCGCCTTGTCAAGAGACTTCTGACACGCGTCAAGAACCTTCAGGACGCGAAGGCCCTCTTCGCCATCTGTTTTAGGGGTTTCCCCGTTTTCCACACAATCAAGAAAATGCTGACATTCCAGTTTAAGCGGTTCTTCATCCGAGATGGGAACGGCAACAGGTTTGGCTTTTTGTGCCTCGGGAACCTGTTTACGCCACACGATAGAATGGGGATAGAGTTTCAATTTCTCCTTTGACATATCGTCAAACACCGCCATTTTCTGATCCCCGACAACCACAAGCTTCTGCTCTTTAAACGGATGAAGCCAGGACACGAAGATATGCCCTTTAACACCCCCCGGGAAATCAAAGGATGATAAGGTCACGTCGGCAACATCCGGCTGCAAATAGGATCCGCCTGACGCGCTTATTCCTTCGGGAAGTTCCTCTAACAGCGATACCATGACAGAAATATCATGCGGGGCAAAACTCCAGAGGATATTTTCCTCTGTCCGAATCTTCCCCATATTCAATCGGTTGGAATAGACATACCGAATTCTTCCCAACTCTCCATTATCAATCAATTTTTTCAATTCTACGACCGCGGGGTGATACTGCAGGAGATGCCCCACCATGAGGGTTGCCTTATTCTCACGGGCAAGGCGAATCAGATCTTCTGCCTCATCAACCTTTAACGCAAGGGGTTTTTCTACAAAAACAGATATCCCGTCAGTCAGGGCCACGCGGGCAATAGCACTATGCAGGATGGCAGGGGCCGCGATAACCCAGGCATCAATCCCCGGCACCTGCTTCAGGGCTGCCACATCCGGAACGGTTTGAACATGATACATCGTTTCATAGCGCTTTCTTGTGCTTAAATCTGTGTCACAAACCACTTTCAAGGCCCCGAGCGACGCGAAGTTTCGGATAAGATTCTTTCCCCAATATCCCCCGCCAATTACCGCGACTGAAACCATTCATTTCCTCCCTTTAGAAAAGACAGGCTACCGCCATTCCGGAAAATTCGTCTTCCGGTTGCTGCTGCCTTAATCATATTCAGTACAACCAACAAATCTATTTATGCTGCCGTGAAAACAGACGTTCTGTCTACCTCCACACGCGCACTGTTAAGCCCCTTTAAAAGGATGGCAACCCGCTGACCATCATTCAGGGACTCCTCAAAAACCCCTTCAAATCCCTTAAAAGGACCCTCCATA
>JANTFN010000209.1 GCA_024763435.1 Thermodesulfobacteriota bacterium
CAGAATTTTAAGCCTTGGAATTGATCGCCGCTGGCGCAGGCGATGCGTCCGAACCCTTCAGAAAAGAATGAAAAAGAAAGGGCCTGTTCTGGACCTTGCCGCGGGGACCGGCGATCTCGCACTGGCGCTTGAAAGGCATTTGGGAAATACCATTCCGGTTGCCGCCGTTGACTTTTCCCACGAGATGCTGAAAATCCTGAAGAGAAAAACGCGCGTAAACGGCCGCATTTCCATTACGACAGCTGATGGCCTGGCGCTTCCTTTTAAAGCAAGGTCCTTCGAGGGAGCTATGATCGGATTCGGCATCAGGAACTTCACAAAACGGCCTGAGGCATTAAAAGAACTCTACAGGATTCTTAAAGCCGGCGGGATTCTCGCCGTCCTGGAATTTTCTATCCCCCGGGGGCGTTTCCTGAGGGCGGCGTATCTTCTTTATTTTAAGAAAATTCTTCCCCTTATCGGCGGGCTCTTTTCAAGACGTTCCGCCTATACCTATCTTCCGGCGTCCGTTCAGGAATTTCCCGCACCCGAGGCCTTCGCGGCACTCATTCAGGATGCCGGCTTCACGGATGTTACCGTTTCCGCGCTGACAGGCGGCATTGCCACCCTTTATTGCGCCGAAAAACCCGCTACTGATTCAACTGAAAAAATTCCAGCGGCTTAGATTTTTTTACCTCATCGGTATATTCTCTGGGCTCTGTTCCTTCCTTGAAGCATTCAAGATAGGCATGCGGTGTTTCAGGGCGTGCAAGCAGGCCCGTTTTGGGGTCTATGCTGACATATACAATCCCCGGCGGTGCCGGAAATTCCACTTTGGGAATATTTTTCAGCGCCTGTGCCATGAACATCGTCCATATCGGGCAGGCAGCCCTGGATCCTGTTTCATGCTTTCCGAGAGAAATTTCATTGTCAAACCCCACCCATACCCCGGTCAGGATCTGCGGGGTGTAGCCCATAAACCACGCGTCGCGATAGCTGCTTGTGGTTCCTGTTTTTCCGGCACAGGGTCTTTTAAGCGCCCTGGCGCGCCAACCCGTTCCACGTTTTACAACATCTTCCAGAATCGTCGTAAGAATATAGGATGTCTGGCTACTCATAACGTGTTTCGGCTGAAAAAAAGGCGTTTTCTCACTATCTCCCATATTCTCCGGTTTTTTCTGGCCTGTTCCCGGTTCTTCAGGAGATGCCTCTGCTGCCTCAGCGGGAATCTCATTGGTTGAAACGGGATGCGCCTCAAGGGTCTTCCCGTCCCAATCGATAATCTTGTCCACAAAAAGAGGCTTGAAATTCCAACCGCCACGCGCAAAAAGGCCGTAAAGAAATGTTAATTCTTTCAGAGACATCGCCGATGACCCGAGCGCAAGCGACAGGTTCGGGCTCAATTTTGCCGTAATGCCCAGCTTCTTCGCGTATTTCAGAACATAAGAAATTCCGATTTTCCTGAGTATCTTCACGGTAACCACGTTTCTGGAATGGACAAGACCCTCGCGGAGGGTTGTGGGCCCATAGAAATGTTCCTCATAATTTTCCGGTTTCCACGCCTTTTGGGCGAACTGGCGATAAATAATAGGGGAATCGATGATAATCGACGCAGCCGTCAGGCTTTTATCGAGGGCAGCCGCATAGATAACGGGTTTAAACGCGGATCCCGGCTGTCTTTTGGACTGAACCGCCCGATTGAACTGGTTTTTCCCGAACCGGTAACCGCCAACCATGGCAAGAACTGCACCACTTTTGACATCCATACTGATGAGGGCCGATTGCGCCAGGGGCTCCTGCTCGAGTCCGCACAGCCACCCTTCGGAGGTCTTTGAACGAAGCCTTATTTCAACGACATCTCCGGGTTTCAAGACATCAAAAAGGTCTTGGGGCTCTTTTTTCGTTTCATTAACAGAAAAAACCGGCCGTTTTTTTGCCCATTTGTAGCCCTCCGGCAGTATTTTTCCGGAAACACCCTCAAAACGCAGAGAGAAAACTCCGTGTTCCTTGTCGCACTTAACGATAACAGCCTTATGAAGGCTTCCCGCTTTCAAACCCAGGAGCGGGGCAGAACCTTTCCCGCCCACGCCAAGGCCTCCGTTATCATTCGTAAGATCCACATGCCCCATGGCTCCCCTGAAACCCTGGCGCTTGTCCAAGGCTCGCAACCCCTTTTCGATTGATTTTCGCGCCGCCTTCTGAAGGGAAAGATCAAGGTAGGTATAGATTTTTAATCCCCCATTGTATAACCTATCCCGACCGTAAACCGACACCACATACTGCCGGACAAGTTCGGAGTAATAAGGCGCGGCCACGTAAAAAGGGTTAACCGTTTTCACCGTTTTAATCGTTTCCGCCAGGGCGTCGTCCATTTGCTGCCGCGTAATATAGTGGTCTTCATACATTCTCCCAAGGACATAAGCGCGACGTTTTCTCGCCCTGTCCGGATGTTTTGCCGGAGAATAGAGGGATGGTGCCCTGGGGAGGCCTGCCAGGGTTGCCGATTCACCGAGCGATAATTCCCAGACATGCTTTCCAAAATAATTCTGTGCCGCCACCTCGACACCATAGGCCCCGTTTCCAAGATAGAGTTGGTTCAGATAAATGGTCAGGATGTCATCCTTTGTCAGATAATGTTCAATCCTGTAAGCGAGGATGGCCTCGCGAATCTTACGTGCCCATGTACGCCGGCGGCTAAGCAAAAGCGCGCGCGCGACCTGCTGGGTTATCGTACTCCCTCCCTGGACAATTTTTCCCGCTTCGATATTTTTAAACATGGCCCGGGTAATTCCCTGAAAGTCTATCCCTTTATGTTGATAATAATGGGAATCTTCCGAGGCGATAAAGGCATGTACAAGATCTATCGGCACCTTGTTCAGCGGGACGACAATTCGCCGCTCATCAAAAAATTCCGCGATGACTTCCCCGTTTCTGTCATACACATAGGAAATACTTTTAGGTCTGTAGTTCTCAAGAGACTGTAAATTGGGAAGCCCCATGGAAAAATAAAAAAAGACGCCCCCCACAAACAGGGCTGCGGAAAGTGTCGCGCCAAGAATAATACCCAAAAAAATAAAAAAGAACCTTTTCAACCTTCTCCTCCCCTTGAACTTCTCTTTTTACGCTATATCATAAATTATTTCAAATTATTTTCGCCGTGATTCTCTCGAAAATGCAGAAAACCTGCTCCTTGCCGCGATTATTGTTGTTCCCGATGACTTAATAAATCAACTTCTTGACTTTTTCCGGTATCCTTCATAAAGTGAACAAGTGGTGTTGTCAGCGTATAAGCTGCATACATTATGGTAACTTGAGACCGGGATATCAAAAAGGGAGGAGAGATCTTACGTGAAATTCGGCCTAATGGGAATACTTTCCATCGTTGTTGCTATCCTGAGTCTCTTTTTGTCGGGCCTTCAGGGAACGGTCGCGGCGTTCATTGCTGCGGCTCTTGGCTTTTTCGGTTCCAGAAAAAAGGAGAAGCTTTCTCAGGCAGGAATGATTATCGGCGGCATTGTCCTGATATTTATAAACCTCCTGAATATGGGAATCCTGAACCTCCAGACAAAAAACGGCCGGAACATGCGGCATTATGTCCAAGCTACCCGCCTGTCCAACAAGGCCTTTGCAACCATAAAGGCTGGGGCATCGTTATCGGAAAAAAAAGAGGCCTCGGGGAAAGTCGTTGATTACCTGGACAGGAGCCTGCGTGAAGCGGAAAAAGTTGAGACAGACGTGATTGAACGTCGCATCCTTGGATTCACC
>JANTFN010000210.1 GCA_024763435.1 Thermodesulfobacteriota bacterium
CTCATTCCCGGGTGTATGTTTTTCCGCCCCGGTGGCATGAAATTATTCTGTATTACATGGTGTTTGTTTTCACGGTTTTTGCTTTCAGGTCGAAAGATCGGGCGGCACGGCGCCGCAATATCCTCATGGCGGTAGTTGGCATGGGGCTTTTGGGGTGTTCTTTTGCCGTTTCCCGAGGGACTGCTCATCCGTCCATAGCTGTCTTCAGTGTTAAAAAAGGGACTTATCTCGCTGTTTGCCAAAAGGATGGGCAGGCTACGCTGATTTGTGCCGGGTTGGGAGAATCGCCTAACCGGGACGATGCTAAGTGGGTCTTGATTCCTTACCTTTTACATCAGCGGATTCGAAAGCTCGATGCCATCGTGGTTAGCAACAACGATCCGGTTAATCTCCAGGCCGTCAGACATGTCCTGGGCTATAAACAGCCAAAATTTCTGGTGGGGACACGGTCTGTCCTCTACAGCCTGAAAATGGTGCTTCCTGAGAAACTTCCCCACGTTAAATGGGTGGAAAGCCCCCAATCCCTCCGGGCAGGAGAGGTTGAAATCATGTTTCCAGAAGAAACCCAGGACAGGTTTCGTTCGCGGGCAACCAGAGGCGTCACGGTTTCCTTCCACAAGTTCAGGCTTCTTGTGCTATCCCCCGGCCGGGGTAAAAACGCCATAAGGGAAAACCATCGCCTGAATCTACTGGTGGTCCCTTCGGTGGAAAAGGCCTTGTTGCAGCCTTCCGATCTGGGGAGAAGCTTCTGGATTGTTCGGTATCCCGCCGGGAATTTTTGGCGCGGCCGGAGAGCAGACAAAAGGGGTACGCTTGATTTGCGCCATGAGGGTGCCGTTATGATAGAAAAATCAGGGGAAACGTGGCATCTGAAACCCTTTCTGAGCCATCGGGCCCGGATTATGGCGGTGTCTTCTCCCTGACCTGCCCAGAAAACAGTTCTTTCCTTTTTAATGTATTTATCTCTGATGGGGGTTACCCCGTTTTTACATCTTGTAATCCCGGTATTTCTTTGACCCTTAAAATTCTTTTCAGGACAGGCGGATGGGAGGCGTGGAGAAAGACGTAAAAGGGGTGGGGTGTCAGGTTGGACAGGTTATGGACGCTCAATTTTTTCAGGGCGTTGATAAAGGCGTCGGTAAGGCGCGTGGTTTCCATGGCAAACCGGTCTGCCTGGTATTCGTTGTGGCGGGAAAGCATATTCATGAAAACGGAAAGGATCAGCTCAACCGGCGCGTAGAGCATCCCGAAAAAGATAAACCCGGCATAGATGGACATGTGTTTCATATAAAAGGCGTCATAAAGCCCTTTGTGGGTCAGGAAGATGGAGAGTAGAAAGAAAATAACACCCATGTGACAAATACTGATAAGCATACCGGTCAGGATATGCCGCTTTTTGTAGTGTCCGATCTCATGGGCGAGGATGGTTAGAAGTTCCTCGACGGTGTGTCTTTCGATGAGCGTGTCGAAGAGAACGATTCGCTTGTTTTTTCCGAAACCGGTGAAGAAGGCGTTGGATTTAGAGGAGCGTTTGGAACCGTCCATAACGAAAATGCCGCCGATGGGGAACCGGACGGATCCGGCATAGGTCATAATCCTTTCTTTCAGTGCTCCCTCTTCAAGGGGCTGGAACTTGTTGAACAGGGGCATAATCCATGTTGGGGCAATAAACTGGATAAAAAGGATAAAGACGGTGGCAACAATCCAGCAGTAGAGCCACGCGCTGTGGCCCGCATTTTGAAAAAACGCCAGGACGATGACGAGAAGCGGCCCCCCGAGGACGAGGGTAAGCCCCAGTCCCTTGACCATATCGAGAATGAATGTCCGGGGCGTGGTTTTATTAAAGCCGAAGCGTTCCTCAATGACGAAGGTCTTGTAGATATTGAAGGGCAGATTGAAGATGGAAAGGAACAGCAGGAGAATGCCGATATAGGCCAACCCTGTTCCCGTCGGCCCAAGGTGCCAGGTGCGCGTGAGGGTGTCCAGGGCGTTAAATCCGCCGCAAAACCAGAAAATGAGCATTACACCCAGGTCGAGGGTTGCGGTAACGATGCCGAATTTTGTGGTGACCCGCGTGTATTGCTGGGATTTCCGGTAGGTTGCTTCATCGTAATAGCCCGTGAATTCTCCGGGCAGGTCTGGGTCGAGGGTCTTCAGGTTCAGGATATCCGCCCAGAGGTTCAGCGCGAATTCGAAGAGCAGGGCGGACAGGATAATCCATGCGTAGAGATTCATCATTTTTTCAGGGACCTCCTTTGTGGCACTCCCCCTTAAATCAGATTTTATGAAAAGATTCAAGAAGCGGCGAAAGGGGGGTTAAACAGGATGATCCTTGTCTTTGGTTGGTCGTTTATGTTAAGTGTTTTCGCGATATAACACCGAATTTCTCGCATAGGAGGGATTTAATCCCGTAAGTTTATGCCCAATACCGGACGCACACATACCATGGCACCCGGTGAACCGGGAAAATGGTGAGGAGTTTTGTTTGCCGCATATTTTTGTTGATGCTGACGCGTGCCCCGTCAAAGAGGAGGTGTACCGTGTCGCCAACCGATATCATCTTGAGGTTACATTGGTGGCCAACGCCCGGATGCGGGTTCCGGATGAGCAGCGGATCGCGCTTGAGGTTGTGGGAAACGGGTTTGACGCGGCCGATGATTGGATTGTCGAACATGTGCAGTCCCAGGACATTGTTGTCACTGCGGATATTCCGCTTGCGGATCGATGCCTGAAGAAAGGTGCCCGGGTCTTGAGCCTCACGGGAAAACCGTTCACGGAAGACAATATCGGCCAGACCCTCGCGACGCGGGATCTGCTGTCAGAACTTCGCAGCGCGGGGAAAATCACGGGCGGGCCGCCGCCGTTAAAAAAGCGTGACCGTTCGCGCTTTCTTCAACAGCTCGACGAGGTAATTCAATCAATCCGACGCGATCGTGATGCAGAAAACCAATCAACCCTTTAAAAGACCCCCCAGGAAATATCAGCCGCGGGGCCTTTCCATTCTCTATGAAGACCGGGATATCCTGGTTGTGAATAAAACAAGTGGCCTTTTAACCGTGAGTAACGATAAGATCAGAGATAATACCGCCTATTTTCGTTTGAATGCGTATGTTCGCAAAGGGAATTCGAAATCAAGAAATCGGGTGTTTATTGTGCATCGTCTGGATCGAGATACGTCCGGTGTTATCGTTTTTGCTAAAGATGAAAATGCCAAGCGTTATCTTCAGGAGGCGTGGCAGGGGTTTCAAAAGAAGTATTATGCCGTGGTCCATGGAGTATTGTCGGAAAAGGAAGGTGTCATTACGTCCTATCTCGCGGAAAATCGAGCATATAAGATGTATTCGGTTTCTGATCCGACAAAGGGGAAGCTGGCTAAAACAGGCTATAGGGTGCTCAGAGAATCACCCAGATACAGCCTCCTGGAAATAGACCTGTTGACCGGCAGAAAGAATCAGATTCGGGTCCATCTTGCAGATCAAGGCTGCCCCGTGGTGGGCGACAAGAAATACGGGAGCAAAGAGAAAGGTATCAAAAGGCTTATGCTTCATGCCGCCGCCATCACCATAGTTCATCCGCATTCAAAAGAGAAGATGACTTTTACCGCAAAAACTCCCACTTATTTTAACATGCTTTTGAAAAGCGCCACATAGCTGAGTGTCCTGGCATTTATTTTTTTCCCGCATTTTTATAGAAAAGTGGGTGCAAGGCAATATACCCTCCTGAAGTCAGCTTTTTACGTCTTTT
>JANTFN010000211.1 GCA_024763435.1 Thermodesulfobacteriota bacterium
CTTATCAAGGGAAAATAATTTTTTAATAAATTAGAAAACAGGGGAGAAAGGGTATCCCTTTCTCCCCTGTTTTTTGAGGGAATAATATGGAATCTATCTTGCGTATTTTGCCCATTTCGCTTGAACAGGGATTCGCGTATTCGCTTGTTGCCATCGGAATCGTCATCAGCTTTCGTATCCTTTCCTTTCCCGACCTGACCGTGGATGGGAGTTTTCCCCTCGGGGCAGCAGTCGCGGCCCGAATGATTGTAGCGGGCTACCCGCCCATCGTGGGGGTTATTGTCGCGGTCCTGGCGGGATTCCTGGCTGGATACGCCACGGGGTTTTTAAACACGCGCCTGAAGATTAACAGCCTCCTTGCCGGGATTCTAATTATGACTATCCTCTATTCCGTCAATCTGCGGATTATGGGACGGTCAAATGTTCAGCTCCTGACCTATCACACCCTCTTCAGCCCGATGGAAGACCTTGGGTTCAGCCGGTTCTATCTGGTGATTCCCTTCTTTTTTATCGTGGCCTACGGATTAAAGGTCCTCCTCGATCTCTTTTTACATACCGATATGGGCATGGCCATGCGGGCAACCGGGGACAACGAACAGATGATTCGGGCCCTTGGCGTCAATACGGACAGGATGACGGTATTCGGGCTGGGGCTTTCCAATGCCTTTATTGCCCTGTCCGGTGCGCTGGTCGCGCAGGATCAGGGATTCGCGGATGTGGGCATGGGGATAGGCACCATCGTCGCGGGCCTTGCGGCGATTATTATTGGAGAAACGCTTATCCGCGCAAAGACCGTTCGGGCTTTTACCCTCGCGGCCGTGATCGGCGCCATTATCTATAAAATGATTATCTCTATCGGCCTGCGTATCGGCCTGGCGCCAACTGATTTGAAAATGGCCACGGGAATCATGGTTGTTCTGGCCCTTGGCCTGCCGGCGCTCAAAAAAGGGAAAGAGGGAAAACTTCACCTCCGGGGGATATGACGCCATGATACGCCTGAACAATCTGACGAAAATATTCAACAAGGGAACTGCCGATGAAAAATGCGCCATTAATGATCTGTCGCTCCAGATCAATGCGGGAGATTTTGTCACGGTTATCGGAAGCAACGGGGCGGGAAAAACGACCCTGTTGAACATGATTTCCGGGGCCTACTTTCCCGATAAAGGCACCATTTTAATTGACGGCAATGACGTTACAAAAATCCCGGAACATAAACGCGCGCGCTATATCGGCCGTGTTTTTCAGGACCCGCTCCGGGGAACCGCCGCCTCCATGAGCATCGAAGAGAATCTTGCCATGGCGGAAATTCGGGGCAGAAAGCGGGGGTTGAAATGGGGGGTGACCAGGGCAAAACGCGACCGTTACCGGGAAATTCTCCGTGTCCTGGAACTGGGGCTCGAAGACAGGCTGAAGGATGCGGCAGGCATGCTTTCCGGGGGACAGCGGCAGACGCTGACGCTGCTGATGGTAACCCTCTCGATTCCAAAGCTCCTCCTCCTCGATGAACATACCGCCGCCCTGGACCCGAAAACGGCCCATAAAGTCCTGACGCTCAGCAATCAGATGATTGAAGAAAATACCCTCACCACCATCATGGTGACACATAATATGAAACAGGCGATTGAATACGGCAACCGGATGATTATGATGCATGAGGGGCGGGTGCAGTTTGACATGTCAGGTGAGAAAAAGCAGAATCTGTCGGTAGAAGCCCTCGTCAAGTCCTTTGGTGCCGTCCTTAAGGACGAGACGCTGCTGACCGCGAGCGAGACGGATTAAAACTTCTATTTTTCAACGGCCTTAAAACAGTAAGCGGGTTTCCAGGTATGACCGGAAGCCCGCTTTTTTGCTGGTTAGCCCTTTTTATCCTCGTGAGCTGTTAGAAAGGGTTTCAAAAGCTCGATAGGGATGGGAAAGATCGTCGTCGAATTGTTTTCCGTCGCGATTTCCACAAGGGTCTGGAGGTACCGCAACTGCAGGGCGATGGGGTGCTCTCCAATGATTTTCGAGGCCTCGGTCAGTTTGGTGGCGGCCTGGTATTCTCCTTCCGCATTAATGACTTTTGCCCGTCGTTCCCGCTCCGCCTCGGCCTGCCTCGCCATGGAACGCTGCATTTCCTCCGGCAGGTCGATGTGCTTCACCTCCACTGCGGAGACCTTGATGCCCCAGGGATCCGTGTGTTTATCGAGGACATCCTGGAGTTCGAAGTTTATCTTTTCCCGATTTGAAAGAAGGTCATCCATCTCTGCCTGTCCCAGGATGCTACGCAGCGTGGTCTGAGATAGCTGTGAAGTGGCATAGAGAAAGTCATCTACCTCGATGATGGCCTTTTCCGGATCGAGAACACGGAAATAAACGACGGCATTGACCTTGATGGACACATTATCCTTTGTGATGACGTCCTGGGGCGGCACATCCATGACCACCGTTCGGAGGCTCACCTTTGTCATTCGTTCAATAAACGGGATGAGAATGATAAGCCCCGGGCCTCTCGCGCCGACGAGTCTGCCGAGGCGAAAGATAACACCGCGTTCGTATTCCTTGAGGATTTTCAGCATTGAAAACAGAATAACAAGCAGGATTATCAGGGGGGGAATCAGTAGCATGAGGGTCTCCTTTAATTTAAAGGTTAAGGTTTTTGGGCGGCAACCACCAGCAGAAGTCCTCGGACGTCTTTGACCACGACGGATTCACCCGCCGCGATAGGGTCCCCGTCCGTGCAGGCATCCCAGATTTCTCCATGGATGAAGATCTTGCCATTTGATGCCACGCGCGTTTTGGCAAGGCCTGTTTCTCCGACAATTCCTTCGCGGCCGGTACGTTTTTTACGTCTCAGGTCTCTCGCGAGGAGAGTCCCAAGAACCACAACAAAGGCCCCGACTACCGCAATAATTCCAAGGATCGTGGCCGTGGGAATTTGAATGCCAATACTTTTTTCCGTCTGGAACAGGATTTTCAGGCCCACGGCGAGGGCGGTCAGCCCCGCCACGGTCAGGGCGCCGAAGCTCGTCACATAAATTTCCGCGATAAACAGGATAATCGCAAGCAGAATGAGCAGAATGCTGAGGTAATTAATGGGCAGGATGCGGCTGGCAAAGAGAAATCCCACCAGGGCAATCCCGCCAACGAGGCCGGGAAGGGTTGCGCCGGGTGTCTTTACTTCAAGATAAATACCGAGAATACCGATAACGAGCAGGATGAGCATGATCTGCGGACTTCCAAGTTTTTTCCCTATTTTTTCCACGAGAGACAGGGTTACCGGATAGACGGGTTGGCCCTGAAGATGAAGGACCCGTTCTTTTGGACCATTTTGAAACACTACCACGGTTTTCCCTTCAACCTTTTTGAACAGACTCTGCTCCGTATCGGCGATAATATCGATAACCCCTTTTTTAAGGGCCTCTTTTGCCGTGATGGAGACCGATTTTTTAACGGCGCTTTCGGCCCATTGGGTATTTCTTTTCCGCTTCTCGGTAATGGCGCGGATAAAAGCGAGGGTATCATTGATCACCTTTTTCCTCGCGTCGCCTTTCAGGTCCCCCCCCGTCAGGAGAATCGGGTGCGCGGCCCCGATGTGGGTGCCGCTTGCCATGGCCGCGACATGCGCCGCCAGCGTAATAAAGGTCCCCGCCGATCCCGCCCGCGCGCCGCTCGGAGCGACATAGACCAGGACCGGAACAGGGGCGTTCAGAATATCCTTGACGATTTCCTGCGTCGCCGAGATGAGCCC
>JANTFN010000212.1 GCA_024763435.1 Thermodesulfobacteriota bacterium
CACCCAAACCCTTGGCGGTGGGCAGCTATTATAATAAACGGGGGGCGCACAAGCGCAGGACGGCGCGGCAACAACGGGATGCGTGCATGAAAAAATCGTCCCCAGAAGTGCCATGGCGCCAAGGGCGATTCCCGCTCCTTCCCACCGGTAGCGCTGTTTATGCCCTGCATAAGAGGGAAGGGACGTCATCAATAGAAGCGCGGCTGCACACAAGCAGATGGTAAGCAACTTAACCTTTTTCATTTTTCGTTCCTCCTTTCCTTTTATTAGACAGACGAATGCCCTGAGAAGTTTATTCATTTTACCAGAAACTTCTCAGGGCGAAGATGAGGGCCTTCCCGCCACCGGATGGCCCGCCTATGATCAGGGTTCTGCCGTTCATAAGTCTTGCGGCGGTTCCGAAAACGGACCGGTTATTTTTTATGATTTGAATCTGGACGTGAACCCGTTGTTTCGTGATTTGTGTTACTTTGATTACACATGTTTTATTGCCGGGGAGGGAGACGGAAACGGGCTGGTTAGGGCGAAGAGAAATCTGGTTTTGATTGAGGAGTTCAAAGGATGAATAGTTGAAAACAGCCCCCAGGTCACGGTAAATGTCCTTCAGCCTCGGGTCAACCCTTGTGCTTTTATGGCTGGCGCGGATAATTCGCCAGCCCAGGCGCGCAGAGGCCCCGTGCGCGGGAAGAGATGTCATTAGAACAAGGGCAAGGAAAACGACCGTGGCAAGAAGGCATTTTCTGTCTGTCAGGCTGGCAGAATAAAAAGAGGTATTTTTCATGAAATCTCCTTTGCTGAAGCGGGCATTATCCAGATAATTGTTGTATCTGTTTTTTCAGGCTGATAAATCATCACGTTTTGAGAGGACTCAATTTGATCAATGATAACCCCTGCGCCTGAAGCCTTACGATGGGTGTTGAAGGGAAGAAAAAGGCTTAAACCAAGCGCAATGATACACAGGGCAAATGCTGCGGCGGGGACAGGCCTGAAGACCCACTTTTTTACCCTGGCCAGGGGGCTTTCCTTAAATTCAGGAAAAATATCAGGCGCGGCGGCGGGTTTGGCTGGTGCGTGTCCCTGGAGAGAGGCAAGAATATCACGGGTTGTTACAGGTATTTCATCCGGAAGGAGCCCCAGAACACGCTGTTGACGTTCTTCACGATGTTGTGCCAATGCTTCCCGGCACAGCGTGCAGGTTTTCAGATGTCCCTCAAAAAATGGAATTTTCTCGGATTCTAACTCACCGTCAAGATATTTGTCCATATCCTTCCGGATTTTACGGCAGCGTCTCATGCGGCAGGCCTCCATACAGGAGCTAAAAGTTTCTGCATTTTTTTTCTCGCGTAATGCAAACGGGACATCACTGTCCCCGTGGAGCATTCCAGGGTTTCTGCTATTTGCTGGTAAGAAAGCCCCTCAATTTCTCTTAGAACAAGCGTAACCCGGTGATCGGGGGAGAGACGCGTAAAGGCCTCCTGAATAAGTTTACGGATTTCACCCTGATAAGTCGCGTTAAAGGGGGATGCGAATCTTGCCGCACCGGAAAATCCGGGAACATTTGCCTCCTCCCTGGAAATTTCCTCCCTGAAGCCCGTATAAACGTTGGGTTTCCTCTTCCGTATCATGTCGATCGCGGTATTTACAGTGATCCGGTAAATCCATGTTGAAAGACTCGCCAGCCCCTTGAATGTATCCATTTTTGTGTACACCTTCAAAAAGACTTCCTGGGTAATATCCTTTGCATCATCGGCATTTTGAACGATACCATAAGCGGTCTGGTAAACGCGGCTCCGATATTCCTCTACAACTGTTTGAAATTCTTCCACCTCTCTGGAGATAAAACCGCTCCCTTCCCGTGGTGACGCCCTGTTTTTATCCGTCCTGAACATTAGACGAAGAATTCCTTTTTTTATTCAAAACCAAGTGGTTGTATATACTATAACTAATTTTGTTAGATTTTACTGTTTTTTTCACGGTAGCGCAAGCTCTGATCAGTTCCGGGGTTGAAATAGGTGAAATTTATGCTATTCTGAAAATGAATTGCGAGGATGTGATTCCAGGTACCGGGAAGGGCGTCCTTTCCGGTGGTATGTCAACCTTTTCCAAAAGGAGGAAGGATAAAATGAAAGCCCTGAATGGAACGATTCTGCGGATAAACCTGGGGACAGGGGATATCTCAAGAGAGGCCCTTGATGAAGGAATAGCGAAGCAGTATATCGGCGGTAGAGGAATAGCCACCAAAATACTGTATGACGAACTTCCTGCCGGCGTGAATCCATTAAGTCCGGATAACAAACTCATTTTTGCCTCCGGCCCTTTAACTGGAACAACCGCGCCGACCGGTGGGCGCTACATGGTTGTGACCAAGGGGCCTTTGAATGGCGCGATCGCGTCGTCCAATTCCGGGGGATTTTTTGGGAAAGAGTTTAAAACGGCTGGGTATGACCTGATAATTTTTGAGGGAAAAGCCGAAAAACCCGTTTATGTATGGATAAAGGACGGGGATGTGGAAATAAGAGACGCCAGTGATTTATGGGGAAAAACAACCCACGAGACCACAGACCTGGTGATGCAGAAGGTTGGAGACGAAAAGGCGAGAGTGGCTTGTATTGGCCCTGCTGGCGAAAAGTTGTCTGAGATTTCCTGTATTATTAATGACAAAAACCGCGCGGCAGGAAGAACGGGTGTTGGAGCGGTTATGGGCTCAAAGAATCTCAAGGCCGTGGCAGTTCGCGGAACCGGGAAAGTGGCCCTCTTTGATCAGGAAAAATTTAGAGAGGTTCAGAAGATTTCCATGGGGAAGATAAAAGAAAATCCCACAACAAGCCAGGGGCTCCCGGCCTTCGGGACAGCCGTTCTCGTTAATGTTATCAATGAAAATGGCCTGTTTCCCACAAACAATTTTCAGCGTTCCGTGTTTGAAGGGGCCGGCAAGATAAGCGGCGAAACCCTTGCCGATACCTACCTGACTAAAAATACGCACTGTTTCGCGTGTCCCATTGGATGCGGGCGTGCTACAGAAGTTGATGGAAAAGTCGGGGAAGGTCCCGAGTATGAGGTCATCTGGTCTTATGGGGCAGACTGTGGCGTGGACGATCTGAAGGCGGTTGTAGAGGCGAATTATCTCTGTAACGAACTCGGGCTGGACGGAATTTCCGCGGGCGCGACCATTGCCGCGGCGATGGAGCTTGCGGAAAATAATTTAATTCCGGCCGGTGACCTTGACGGCCCGGAAATGAAGTTCGGCAGCGCCGAGGCCATCGTGGCCTATACGAAGAAAATGGGATATCGGGAGGGATTTGGCGATAAACTTGCGCGAGGGTCCTACCGCCTGACTTCTTCTTACGGACACCCTGAATATTCCATGTCGGTTAAAAAACAGGAACTCCCCGCTTATGACCCAAGGGGCGCGCAGGGACATGGTCTGGAATACGCCACGTCCAACCGCGGGGGATGCCACGTGCGGGGTTATATGATTTCTCCCGAAATTCTGGGCGCACCGGAAAAAATAGATCCCCAGGTCCTTGAGGGGAAACCTCAATGGGTCAAGATTTTTCAGGATTTGACCGCGTTTATCGACGCGTGCGGGCTTTGCCTGTTTTCATCATTTGCCCTCGGGGCCGAGGAATACGGGGCTCTGGCGGCGGCGGCGACCGGCTGGGATATTGATGCGGATGGTGTCCTGAAGGCCGGGGAAAGAATCTGGAATCTGGAACGTCTGTTCAACCTT
>JANTFN010000213.1 GCA_024763435.1 Thermodesulfobacteriota bacterium
TCGTTGTCGCGCTGATTTCTTCCACGGTATTTTTTTTGCTGGGGATTGTTGTCGGCCGGGAATATGCCATTCGTGAGGGGATGGTGCCGGTAAAGGAGCAGGTGGAAGAGACCCTTCCGATTGAAAGGGATGATGGCGTGGAGGCGTTGCCGCGCGTAAAGGGAAAGAAGGGGCAGGAACAGGTCAATATCAATTTTTATGATCAACTCGAAAAAGATGGCGACAGGGAGATTAACCGCGCTCCGGGAGAGGCAAAACCTGAAGGGCGGAAGGGCGGCAAAAAACTGAAAACGACGTCCGAAAACAGGAAAAAAACCGAGCCGCCCCCCCAGAAGGCCGCTGCTACGAAAGAGACAGGGCGTTACGCGATACAGGTTGCGGCATTTCGAGGACGGGCCAATGCCCGGCAGATGACGCACGTGCTCGGGCGGTCGGGGTTTAACACGCATATTATTGCCGTTACGGTTCCCGGAAAAGGGATTTTTTACCGCGTATGGGTGGGGTACTATGGTACTGTTTCCGAAGCAGTGGCAGCCAAACGCCGGTTGCTGCAGCAGACGGGCCTTCGAATTTCCCGCGCGACGATTGTGAAACGATAATGCACGACCAGAAATACATACGAAATTTTTCAATTATAGCCCATGTGGATCATGGAAAATCCACGCTTGCGGACCGCCTGCTCGAGGTAACCCAAACCGTTTCTGCCCGGGAGATGAAGGCGCAGTATCTCGACAAAATGGATATTGAACGGGAACGCGGTATTACCATTAAGGCGCAGACGGTCAGGATGACTTATCGGGGGTGTGACGGGAACACCTATATATTTCACCTGATTGATACGCCGGGGCACGTCGATTTCTCCTATGAGGTATCCAGGAGCCTGGCCGCCTGTGAAGGCGCGGTGCTCGTTGTGGACGCGGCGCAGGGTGTGGAGGCCCAGACCCTCGCGAATGTTTACACGGCGGTTGATCAGGGGCTTGAAATTATCCCCGTTATCAACAAGATTGACCTGCCAAGCGCGGACCCGGAAAAAGTCAAGCAGGAAATTTATGAGATTATCGGACTTGATCCGGAGGAGGCCCTGCTGGTAAGTGCCAAGGAGGGATTGGGGGTCGAAGATCTTCTCGAGGCGATTATTGAACGGATTCCCGCTCCGAAAGGGCAGGAGAGCCATCCCCTGAAGGCCTTGATATTTGATTCATGGTATGACAGTTACCGTGGCGTGGTTATCCTCGTCAGGGTTTTCGAGGGGCAGCTTTTCAAGGGGATGACCATACGCCTGATGTCCACCGGGAAGGTCTATGAGGTGATATCTCTCGGTACGTTCTCGCCCCTCATGATCCCCCTTGACTTCCTCGGGCCGGGGGATGTGGGATTTATTACCGCCTCGATTAAGGATATTACGCAGGCCCGGACGGGAGATACGGTTACCGGGGATAAAAATCCCGCGGCGGCCTCTCTGGCGGGATTCAGGGAAGTGAAACCCATGGTTTTTTCCGGGCTCTATCCCGTGGATCCGGCGAAATATGATGATTTGAAGGATTCCCTGGAAAAGCTTCAGCTCAATGATGCCTCTTTTCAGTTTGAGCCGGAAACGTCTCTCGCGCTTGGATTCGGGTTCCGCTGCGGTTTTCTCGGCCTGCTGCATATGGAAATTATCCAGGAGCGGCTTGAGCGGGAGTTTGAACTTGAACTGATCACGACAGCCCCCACGGTTCGTTATGAAATTGTTCAGACGGATGGGAAAAAGTTTGGCATCGAGAATCCTGTTCAGCTTCCTTCTCCTCAAAAAATATCAGAGATACTGGAGCCGGTCATGCTTGGCAGCATTCATATCCCCTCGGAATATGTGGGGGCAGTCCTGAAACTTTGTGAGGAAAGACGCGGCCTTCAGCGGGAGATAAAGTTTTTTTCCTCGAACCGGGTCGTTGTTCAGTATGAGCTGCCGTTGAATGAAATTGTAATAGATTTTTATGACCGGCTGAAATCGACGACCCGGGGATATGCCTCGTTTGACTATGAATTTCTTGCTTTTAAGCCGGCTCATCTGGTAAGATTGGATGTTTTGATAAACGGAGAAATTGTGGACGCCCTGTCCCTGATTGTCCATAAGGAAAAGGCGTACGCGAAGGGGAGAGACCTGATCAAAAAGATAAAGGGCTTTATCCCGAGGCAGCTTTTTGAAGTAGCCATTCAGGCGGCGATTGGCTCGAAGGTTGTCGCGCGGCAAACGGTAAAACCCCTCAGAAAGAACGTGACCGCGAAATGTTATGGCGGAGATATCACGAGAAAGCGGAAACTACTTGAAAAACAGAAAGAAGGAAAGAAAAGAATGAAGCGGGTTGGCAAGGTGGACATCCCGCAGGACGCCTTTCTTGCCATTCTTTCGGTGGAAGGATGAAATGAGAAAAAAAACAGGCACATCAAAAATGCATAGGGACGTCAAACAGAAAGGCTGGATGCGGGAATATGGCGAGTCCATCATTATTGCTTTTATTATCGCAATGCTGGTCCGGACGTTCGTGATTCAGGCTTTTAAGATACCATCCGGGTCCATGAAACCCACCCTGCTGGTGGGGGATCATCTCCTCGTCAGCAAGTTTTCTTACGGGATTAGAATTCCCTATCGGGTCTTTGGTTTTTATCTGCCGGGGGGCGGGACGACGCTGATTCCCATTTCCTCTCCGAAACGCGGGGATGTTGTTGTTTTTGTTTTCCCCGAGGACCACAGCAAGGATTTTATTAAGCGTGTTATTGGCCTTCCGGGGGAAACGGTAGAGGTTAAGGGGAAGGAAATTTTGATTAATGGGAAACCCGTTAAAGACCCCTGGGGGGTTTATCGCGGGCAGCAGGTTGGCCAGACCGGGGAGATTCAGGCGCACTTTGGCCCCGTGAAGGTACGGGAAGGGGCCTACTTTGTCATGGGGGATAATCGTAACCACAGCTACGACAGCCGTTTCTGGGGATTTGTTGATAAACGGTTTGTGGAGGGACGGGCCCTGATCCTTTACTGGTCATGGAATCATCTGGCGGAAAGCCTTACGGGAAAGATTCGATGGGACAGGATAGGAAAGGTGATTCACTGATGCCGGAAAAGGTTCTCGTTGATGCCGCGAAGGTTCATGCGGCTATCCTGCAACTTGGCGGGGAGATAGAGACGGCGTATCAGGGGGTTCCGGTTTTGCTTATCGTTGGTGTGCAGAGTGGCGGCGTCAACGTTGCACATCTCTTAAAAAAAAGCCTTGAGGGGAGATACAAGGGAAAGATAATTCTGGGGTCCGTGGATACAACCCTTTATCGCGATGATCTTAACCGGATATCGTACGCCAAGGGACTCCTCCCCATGGAGATTCCCACGTCTGTTGAAGACACGGCTGTTTTGCTGGTTGATGACGTTATTTTTACAGGCAGAAGCGCGCGGGCTGCGATGGATGCCCTGTTTTGTCTGGGCCGTCCGGCGAATATTAAGCTGTGTGTGTTGGTGGACAGAGGACACAGAGAACTTCCCATCCAGCCGGATTTCACGGGAATTAAAGTGGAAACCGCATATGACGAGACGGTGCTGGTTCAGTGGCAGGGGCTTGAAGGGGTGGTAAAATTGGTTCAAATGAAAAAAGGGTGTTAACACCCGAAAAGAAATCGAGGAATTGAATGTCAAAACTTCATGAAAAAGAAGCCGGGGTTGTCACAAGGTTCGCGCCGAGCCCTACA
>JANTFN010000214.1 GCA_024763435.1 Thermodesulfobacteriota bacterium
AGATACCAATGAGCTATCACTGGCGTAACAGATCGGACCAAGAAGGGGGTTTCCCATGAAGTTAAAGGGAATAGTTGTAAAATTTGCTGTTTTGATTGGTGCCATCCTGGTAATGTTTTCTTTATTCGCAGGATATTATGGCGACTGGTTATGGTTTAGTAATATGGGTTTTGGCACTGTATTCACGACGATTCTGTGGGCAAAAGCCTTATCCTTTTTTGTATTTTTTCTTATTATTTTATTTTTTGCCTGGACAAACATTTCTATTGCGCGGAAATGGGGAGCCCGTACCCGCTTATTAAAGGTATTTTCGCCGGAACAACCCACGACCTTTCTTGACATCCTTTTCAGCGATAAGTACGCCAGATATTCATGGGCGGGAATGACTCTGTTTTTCTCATTTATCATGGGATTGCAGGGTGCTGGCGCATGGGAGACCTTTCTGAAGTTTTTGCATGCCTCTTCTTTCGGGGTGGCTGACCCTGTTTTTTCAAAGGATATAGGATTCTACATTTTCCGTCTGCCATTTTATAACTTTTTACAAGGTTGGTACTTGTTAAGTGTCGTCATGGTTTTCATAGGAGTTGCGATTTCCTACTTTATGGATCATGCCATCGGCGTTGTTGAAGGCCATTTTTATGTCAATCAAAAAACGCGATCACATCTAACTGTTTTAGGAGGGTTGTTTTTTATTGGGATTGCCTGGGCTTTCTGGCTGAAATTTTTTGGATTGATGTATTCAAGTTCGGGGGCGGCTTATGGCGCCTCTTATGCCGATGTTCATGCTCAGATTCCGGCTTATTGGGCTGTGATGCTCCTATCCTTGATTGTCGCGATTCTTTTTTTTATGATGCCTTTTGTCAAAAAATGGAAGTTCCTGACTTATTCCATTGGGGCTTTTTTTGCGGTTCTCATAGGCTTTTCCTGGATTTATCCCACCCTGATTGAGCAGTACGTGGTTAAACCTACTGAGCTTAGAAGGGAAACCCCTTATATTCTCCATAATATAAAATTTACCCGTATGGCGTTCGGGCTGGACAAAGTCAAGGTAAAACCCTTCCCCGTACGGCAAGCCATAACCTATAACGATATAAAGGAAAATCAGGCAACGATCCACAACATCAGGCTCTGGGATACCCGCCCGCTGATTGAAACCTACAGGCAATTACAGGAAATACGGCTTTACTATAATTTCAAAAATATTGATATTGATCGTTATCATTTTAAAAATAAATATACAGAGGTAGCCCTTGCAGCCCGGGAACTGCCGCCTTCTCAACTTCCAGCTCGCGCAAATACCTGGCTCAATATACACATGAAATTCACGCATGGATATGGCCTGGCCATGAGCCCTGTTAATGAGATTTCAAAAGACGGCTTGCCTGTTCTCATTGTAAAAAACATTCCTCCCCGCTCAAACATCTTGTCGATCAAGCATCCGGAAATTTATTATGGCGAGCAGACCCATCAATATGTCCTTGTTAACACCAAGACCAAGGAGTTTGATTATCCGAAAGGCAATCAAAACGTGTATACCTCGTATCAGGGAAAGGGGGGTGTTCAACTTTCAAGCCTTTTCCGAAGACTTGTTTATGCCTGGGATATTTCTGATATAAAAATTCTGTTGACGCGCTATCTGACGGACAAAAGCCGCATCATGTTTCACCGGGTTATCACGGACCGTGACAGCACCATTGCCCCGTTTCTAAAGTATGATTCTAATCCCTACCTGATCGTGGGCAACGATGGTAAGCTGTACTGGATTCATGACGCATATACGACATCGAACATGTTTCCTTACTCACAACCCCTTACCCACTCGCCCAACAACAGGGGCATCAATTACATTCGTAATTCCGTAAAGGTGGTCATCGACACCTATAACGGAAGCGTTTCTTATTATGTTATTGACCCTTCAGATCCAGTGATAAGGACCTATGAGAAAATCTTTCCCACCCTGTTTAAACCCATCAGTCAGATGCCCGCATTTCTAAGAAAACATATCCGTTACCCTATGGATTTGTTTCTGCTTCAGGGGGAAATGTATAATACGTTTCACATGACAACGCCGCAGGTTTTCTATAACCAGGAAGATTTATGGAGTTTGCCGACAGAGGTTTACAATAAAAGTGAACAGGCAATGCTGCCTTATTATATCATTATGAGGTTGCCGGGCACCAAAGCGGAGGAATTTATTTTAATGCTCCCCTTTACGCCGAAGAAAAAGAATAATATGGTGGCCTGGCTGTGCGCACGGTGTGATGGCAGTAATTATGGCCAATTGGTAGAATACAGACTTTCCAAAGAAAAATTGATTTACGGGCCGTTGCAAATTGACGCCCGGATAAACCAAAAACCGGATATTTCTTCCAAACTGACTCTCTGGGGCCAAATGGGCTCAAGCGTCATTCGGGGAAATTTACTTGTTATTCCGATTGAACATTCTTTTTTGTATGTGGAACCGGTTTACCTCCAGTCGGAACAAAGCCGGATGCCGGAATTGAAACGCGTTATCGTTGCCCTCGGAGACCAACTCCAGATGCGCGATACCCTGGATGACACCCTGAGAGCCGTTTTTTCCGTTGAGGCCGTCCCACCAGCGCAAATAAAGAAAGCCCTCTCTGGATTGCCGACAGGCCCCCTGTCCGATATGGCACAGAAGGCCCTTGACCACTACAACAAGGCCCTGGAATATCTTAAAGGGGCTGATTGGACGAAATATGGTCAGGAGCTGAATAAAATTAAAGATATTTTACAACGCATGACTCACAAGAAATGATGGGGTATTAATCCCGGGCGGGGGACTTAAAACATTGCCTCGGCGGAGAGGCAACGGTTCCAGGGAATTGTCCCAGTAATTCGATATTGTGGCGTAATCAATTCGGGATAAGGGAAACTTTAAAGAGTCTCGGCCAGAATTTTCCCGTGATGTATAGCTCTTTTTTTGCGGGATCACAGGCAATACCATTGGGCATGTTTATGCCGGAGAATGAGAAAGGGCGCATCTGATGATACAACGAGGTGATATCGATGAGGCCGGTAACGGCTCCGTTTGTGGTATCAATCCGGATAATGGTGTTGGTAATATAAACATTGGCATAGATGACGCCGTTTACATATTCGAGCTCATTGATATTGTTGATTTCTCTGCCTTTTAAATGGACCCGAAGCACGTGGGTGGTCTTGAAGGTTTCAGGGTTGAGAAAGCGCAGGGTGCTGGTTCCGTCGCTCATGATAAGATTTTTTGAATCGTGGGTCAGGCCCCATCCCTGACCTTGAAATAAAAACGCTCCTGTTTTTTTCAAGGTTTCAGCGTCATAGACGAAACACTTTTGAGACTTCCATGTGAGTTGATAAATTTTACCATGAAAAACAGTGATTCCTTCGGCAAAACAGGGGGTGTCGAGCTTCACCTTTTTCACGATTTTGCCGCTGGCCATGTCAACTTTTCTTAAGGTTGATTTTCCCCTGAGTCCCGTGCTTTCATAGAGAAACCCATGATGCCATTCGAGCCCCTCGGTGAAGGCGTCCCGGCTGTGGGGGTATGAATCGATGACTTTTAACGAAAAGGAGGGAATTTCTGAATCCATTATGAGCGGAAGGGATTTCATGGCATTAAATTGCCCGTAAGCCCTCTGGCATTTATAAGCGATTAACCCCCCTGTAAGAA
>JANTFN010000215.1 GCA_024763435.1 Thermodesulfobacteriota bacterium
AATTTGTCAAGTAATTTTGTTGTAACTTCAGGAACATATAAGGCCTGATAAACGCCATAATCATCCGTCAGGAAACGAAAAAATGGGTAACGAAAAGATTATACGATGTATTTACCTGTTATGGACTATTGTCCAAAACGGAAAAAGAAAAGGGGGCCAATATTTATGAAAAAGGCAAATTTTAATATCAACCATAAAGAGCCCGAGATACATGTCAACAAACCCCCGGAGAAAAAGCTGTGGCAGAAACAGGGGCCTTTTTCCATCTGGTATTTCGTTGTTATGTTTCTTCTATTCTACTTTTTTCAGTCCATGGTTCAAGTTAAAAAGGAACAAATTCCCTATAGCCAATTCCAGAAATACCTGAACGCAAGTCAAATTTCGGAATGTGTTATCAGAGGAAATACGATTTCGGGAATGTTAAAATTAACAGACAGCAAAACTGGAAAACCACGCCATTTTATAACTGTCCGCCTCCGTGATGATCGGTTGGTAAAGGACCTTAATCAACATGGCGTCAAATATAGTGCGACAGTAGAAAGCCACTTTCTCAGCAATCTCATATTTGAGTGGATTGTTCCTTTCGGTATTATTTTCCTTCTGTGGGGATATCTTGGCAAAAAGATGGGCGGCATGGGAATGAACTTTATGAACATCGGGAAAAATAAGGCTCACATTCACGCAGAAACGGATAAAAGTGTCACCTTTAAGGACGCCGCGGGAGTCGACGAAGCCAAACAGGAGCTTGGGGAGGTTATTGAGTTTCTACGTAATCCCGATCACTTTCAGCGTCTCGGAGGACATATGCCCAAAGGTGTTCTCTTGGTGGGGCCTCCCGGCACAGGAAAAACCCTGCTTGCCCGCGCCGTATCAGGAGAGGCAGGGGTACCCTTCTTCAATATCAGTGGTTCAGATTTTATAGAAATGTTCGTAGGCGTGGGTGCCGCACGGGTCCGTGATCTCTTTGAACAGGCACGCGCAAAGGCCCCTTGCATTATCTTTATAGATGAATTAGATGCCATCGGACGTCAGCGCGGCGGTCCGGTTGTTATGGGTGGCCACGATGAAAGAGAACAGACCCTGAACCAACTTCTGGTGGAAATGGACGGATTTGACACAAGCAAGGGCGTCGTCGTTATTTCTGCTACCAACCGACCTGATGTGCTGGATAAGGCCCTCTTGCGTCCAGGCCGGTTTGACAGACAAATTGTGGTTGACAAGCCTGACCTTCAGGGGAGAATTGAAATACTGAAAATCCATACCCGGGATTTAAAACTTGCCTCCAACGTTAACCTTGAAATAGTGGCCAAGAGAACGCCGGGATTTGTGGGTGCCGATCTGGCCAATGTAGCCAATGAAGCCGCCATTCTGGGTGCCCGCAAGAATCGCGACGCTATCACAACCGCCGATTTTGAAGCCGCCATAGATCGTGTCATCGCGGGACCCGAGAAAAAAAAGAACACCTTGGGCCAGGAGGAAAAGCACAGAGTTTCTTATCACGAATCAGGGCACACGCTTGTTGCAGAACTGGTCCCCACCGGCGAACCGGTTCACAAAGTTTCCATCATTCCCCGAGGGATCGGGGCTCTTGGGTATACATTGCAACTCCCTGAAAAAGAAAAATTCCTTGTCACCAAGAATGAACTCTTAGACCAGATAGCCATTTTACTGGGTGGCAGGGCCGCAGAAGAAATTGTGTTTGGTGATGTTTCCACAGGGGCACAGAATGACCTGGAAAGGGCTTCAGAAGTTGCACGAAATATGGTTTGCTCTTACGGCATGAGCGAAAAAATGGGGCCGTTGACGTTTGGGAAGAAACAGACATCGCTGTTCCTCGGAACAGAATATGGGGAAGAAAAAAACTACAGCGAAGAAACCGCGCGTGCCATTGATACCGAAGTGAAGGTATTGATAACAACAAGTCATAAAAGGGTCAGCAAACTCATTCAGGAACACCGAGTCTTGCTTGACGCCCTCGCAGCAAAACTGGAAGAGAAAGAAGTTCTGTCCGGGGAAGAGGTAAGCGCGATCGTCAAAAGGAGTTAAAGTGTCCCCCAAAAACAAGTCATGAATGCAGCCCAGTGGCTTTTTGCACACTCTCTCGCAATAACAGGCTATCTGCTGGCCATCCTTTTAATTCCCCGCATCTTACTTGAACGGCGCCATCCAGGTGCCACCATTGCGTGGGTATTAGCCATAGGTCTCGTTCCCCTCCTGGGCGTCCCGCTTTATTTTCTGATTGGCGGGAGAAGGATTAAAAAGATCAGCCGTAAAAAGGATTGGGGCTTGCCCCAAAATAAGGCTGATCTGGCCATTTCAGCGATTGATAGTTTGCCGGCTGACAGCCAGAAAATAGCCTTCCTTATGATGCAGGCCAGCATATTTCCTCCAAACGCGGGGAATTCCATCGACATCATAGATGATGGGATTGAGGCATACAAAACCCTCTTCAATATGCTTGAAAGCGCTAAAAAATCAATTGAAATAGGCACCTTCATTCTTGGGCATGATGAAGTAGGCAAAACCATTATCCAACTGCTTGCAAAAAAAGCTGAAAGCGGCCTGGAGGTTCGTCTGCTCCTGGACGCCCTTGGCTCAATGCGGACCAGTGGCCATTTTTCCGATCCGCTCAGAAACGCCGGAGGAAAAGTTGGAACATTTTTACCTATTCTGCCTGTCCGGCGGCGCTGGTCTGCAAACCTTAGAAATCACCGCAAATTGACCGTTGTTGACGGCTATAAAGCCTTTGTGGGTGGAATGAATATTGCGCGCGAATATATGGGACCAAGACCCTACAAAAACCGTTGGAAAGACGTTTCCATGGTGATAACAGGTACCGGAGCAGGATACATACGCAGTATTTTCTGGCAGGACTGGACATTCAGCACGAATGAATCCATTGCTCCAGATATTGTTAATCAGGTCCCTCTATCTTTTCAGCCTGACAACAGCATAATCCAGGTTGTAGGCGACGGGCCTGACATACCCGAACGTCCCCTTTATTCTGGCGTCCTGGCCGCACTTAACCGGGCAAGGAAAAGGATATGGGTGGTTACCCCCTATTTTGTCCCTGATGATGCGCTTTCTGAGTCCCTGGCTCTCGCAGCACGTATGGGCACCGATGTGCGATTAATAATGCCGGAAAAATCAAATCACCCCCTGGTGGATTTGGCGGGTCACTCATACATCGACGACCTTATACAGGCCGGTGTTCATTTCTATTTTTACCAGCCCGGCATGCTGCATGCAAAACTCATTTCCATAGATGATAATTTGGCAGTGGTTGGTTCAGCAAATATGGATATCAGGAGTTTTCAGCTCAATTTTGAGATAGCAAACTTTCTTTATGATGCCAAAAGCGTAGTAAAGGTTGCCAGTGTCATACAATCAATCATCAAGAAATCCCGAAAAGTTACTTTTCAGGAGATAGCTGAAAAAAACAAATTACGAAGATTCTCTGAGGATATATGTCGTGTTTTTTCACCACTTTTTTAAAAAGAAGGGCCTCCTTTTGCACAACAGCTTGATCAATACCGCGGACTTCATACACAGCCCGTTTTTGCAGAAAAATAACAACGAATCAGCATTGATTTCCCTGCATCGACAGTTTTTCCGGTCTTACGCTGAAAGGGATGGAAAACAGCTTCA
>JANTFN010000216.1 GCA_024763435.1 Thermodesulfobacteriota bacterium
ACACGGTATCTACAGCTACCGGTTCCCGGGCGGATTCTTGAAGGTATCGAGCGGATTCAGCAGCGGGTTGAGGGGCTGGACACCAAAATCGGCCGGGTAACGCTTGCTGACGGAACAACGCTTCCTTACGATAAACTTATCTTTGCGACCGGATCGCGGCCCAAAACGGTTTCCATTATCGGCGTGCCCGACACCCATATTTTTACCCTTCGAACCGCCGGAGACGCGCGAAAAATCGGCCGGCTTCTGCCGGGGATTTCAAACCCCGTCATACTTGGTGGTGGCCTGATCGGGCTGAAGGTAGCGCATACCCTCGCGCAGCTCGGCAAACCGCCAACGGTTCTTGTTTCGTCCAACCGGATTCTTTCGCGGACCCTTGATGCCCAGACCGCTCGCTTTATCCAGGGGCTTTTTGAGGCGCACGGCGTTGTTTTTCATCTCTCGACATCACCGCAATCAGCAGATTGGGATAGGCAGAACAGCAGGGGCGATCTGCTGACCAATACGGGAGAAAAGATACCCTTTGACCTGATTCTCGCGGGGAAGGGTGTTTCGCCCCGGGCCTCCCTGGCGCGAGAAAGCGGCATGTTGATAGAAGCGGGGGGGATTGCCACAAGCCCCGCGATGGAGACGTCTCTCGCGAATCATTATGCCGCGGGGGATTGCGCCAGCACCTTTAATGAGGAAACAGGCACCTATGAAAACCGTCCAATCTGGCCCGTGGCTGCGGAAGGCGGCCGGGTTGCGGGAGAGGCCTGTGTAGGAAAACTCACGTCAACACGGCGTTTTTCGGCGCCTGTTGCAAGAAACGCCATTCCCTTCTTTTCCATTCCCATTGTCAGTATCGGAGAAATACGGGGAGCGTCCCTGAAAGAAAGAACCTTTGAAGACCCAAAACAGGGAATATTCCGAAAGATATTTTTAAAAAATTCAAGAATTTCCGGCGCGGTTCTCATTGGAGATATCCATCACGCCGGTGTCCTTTTTGAGGCAGTCCGTAAAATGACTTACATAAAACAACTACCCGCCTGGGTGCTTCAGGCGTATCCCGCGTCTTCCACGACGATTCCATCTATGGAGGTTTTATTTTCATGAGCGCGCCAAAACAAGAAATTATGTTGGGAAATGTTGCCATCGCAAGGGGACTTGTGGAGGGCGGTATCGATGTTATGACGGCGTATCCCGGAACGCCCAGCTCTGAAATTCTTCCGGGTGTCCTGCAATTCCGGGAACGGGATAATCTCCCCATCTATATTGAATGGTCCGTGAATGAAAAGGTTGCGCTTGATGTGGCGCTTGGCGCCGCCATGGCAAAAAGCTGGGTTGCGGCCGCGATGAAACAGGTTGGGTTCAATGTAGCGCTTGATGCCGCATTGAATGCCCGTGAAGTCCCGATTGAAGGGGCGCTTGTTATCATATCCGCCGATGATCCCGGCCCCCATTCTTCCCAGACAGAGCAGGATACCCGTCAGATCGCGATGATTGAGGGATTCGCGGTTCTGGATCCGTCTTCTCCCCAGGAAGGCAAGGAGATGGCCGCTTACGCCCTGACGCTTTCGCATAAATTCGGCGTTCCCGTCATTCTCCGGCCCGTCAACCGGGTTTCTCACGCCCGGCAGAACGTGGCGCTTCTCCCGGTTTCCAGAAAGGTTGAAGAGCCACCGGTGGACATAACGGCCCTGAGTTTTGATGAAAGGATGGCGCTTTTGGCCGAAGAAGTCAAAAATGACCCCCCGTTTACAGCGCAGAGTATCGCGGATTTTTCGGAGGCGGATTTCGGTATCCTCGCCTCCGGCATGGCCTACCATGTTGCCCTGGATATCCTGGAGCGGCTTCATCTCAGTGCTACCGTGCCGGCCCTGAAACTTGGCATGTTTTATCCCTTTCCGGACAAATTTGTTCAGGAATATGTTTCAAAACTTAAGCGGGTTCTCGTCCTTGAAGAACCGGATAAGGGGATTGAGTGGCAGCTGGATGTCTCTGAAAAGATACTGGGGAGGGAAAGCGGGCATGTCCCCTCGGAGGGGGAGCTCAATACAGACCGCGTTTTTGAGCTGCTGGCCCCCATCCTGAAGGAAGAGGGCTTAATTGATGAAATTCCAGACCCCCCGGCGGACCTCCAGGCCATTATCGCGGATATGCATCTTCCCCCGCGACCGCCCAATCTGTGCCCGGGCTGTCCGCATCGTGCCTCTTTTTATGCCGTCAAACAGGTCTTCCCCGGCGGCGTTTACACGGGAGATATCGGGTGTTACACGCTTGGAACCATGCAGGGCGCGGTAGATACCGTCCTCGATATGGGTGCAAGTGTCAATATTGGCGCTGGATTTGCCTCGACCTATCAGCAGGATAAAATGGATGTTCCGGTTCTGGCGGAAATTGGAGATTCAACCTTCTTCCATTCCGGTATTCACTCCCTCCTCGATGCCGTGATGCGGGACAGGCGTTTTATCCTCGTCCTGCTGGACAACAGCATCACCGCCATGACGGGTATGCAGCCCACGCCGGAGTCGGGTAACAGCCTCACAGGCACGGGAACGCCCGTAACGATTCCGGAGCTCCTGAATGCCTGTGGTATCGGCTGGATCCGCGAGGTAGATCCCTACCGCGTTCCGGAGATGATGGAACAGCTCCGCGATGCCTCTGAATATGTGAAAAGCCCCGAGGGCGGTGTGGCCGTTCTGTGGGTGAAGCGCCCCTGTATTATCTATGCCAAATCGCAGGGAATGCTCGAGACCTTTTTCCCGCGGATGAAGGTTACGGAACACTGCATCGGCTGCAAGGTCTGCCTGAATACCTTCGGGTGTCCCGCCCTCATGTGGAATGCGCAGAAACAGCAGGTTGAAATCAACCCCTCTATCTGTATCGGATGCGGCACCTGCACGTATGTCTGTCCGCAAAACACCGCTGGTTCCGGAATCTTTTCCATTCATGAAGATTATCTGTTGAACGAGGTTGTTTTATAGTTTTGCAGTGACGGCCGCGGTTGCGGGGCAGCTCACCGCTCATAATTCTTTTTCGATCAGCCCGCAGTTTCCCTTTTCATCCAATTGAGGAGCGCAAGGGCGCGCGCAGCGGCCCCGCTTGCCTGGGCGACGCTCTCCGGGATGTCTTTAGGGCCCTGGATGCCGCCGGCCATGAAGATACCGGGAATGGTGGTTTCGATAGATCCCCAGGTAGGATGCCTTTCCTGTAAAAATCCAAGATCATCCCGTGCTATTCCCAGCGTCCCGGCAAGGGCCTCCGTTTGGCTGTCGGGTTCTACCCCGCCGGCAAGCACCAAAAAATCAACTTCCATGGGGGTTTTGGGGGTTCCTTCCACCATTTCTTCAAACCAGAGAATGGGATTTTTCGTTTCAGGGTCTTCCTCGATTCGGGAGGGGAAGCCCTTGATAAACTGGATGTCGTGTTCCATGGCACGCAGATAGAGTTCTTCAAACCCCTTGCCTGCCGCCCGGATGTCGTTAAAAAAGATGGTTATCTCCGCGTCGGGGACCGATTCCCGGACCAACATGGCCTCCTTGATGCTTGCCATGCAGCAGTAGCCGGAGCAGTAGCGGTTGAAGCGCGTGTCCCGCGATCCAACACACTGAATAAAGGCGACGCGTTTAATGGGCCGCCCATCCGGCCGG
>JANTFN010000217.1 GCA_024763435.1 Thermodesulfobacteriota bacterium
CGATATCCGGTTTCAGGACAAACCCCGCTACAAAAAACCCATTGGAATTTACTGGCTTCAGGCGGCATGCGCCGGTCTGACGGTGGGGACAAGGCCCGCTATCTGGGCCTATCGGCTCCCGTCTTTTTCAGGGGCCCTTCTATCGGTTCTTCTGACGTTTTATTTTGGGGCCTCTTTTTTTAACCGAAAAACCGGTCTGATAGCGGCGGTGTTACTGGAAAGCTGTCTCCTGTTGAACGTAGAGGCGCATATTGCCACGACAGATGCCATGCTTCTCGCTGCCGTTGTAGCCATGCAGGGCTTTCTCGGCAGGGCGTATCTGCGCAGGCGGGCGGGGGTGCCTTCCGGGATGGGAAACGCGCTCTTTTTCTGGGCGGCATGCGGGGCAGGTATTTTGCTCAAGGGGCCGGTTCCTCTCGCCGTTGCGGTCCTGACGGCAGGCGCCCTGATTTTTACGGATAAAGACCCTGGTTTTATTCGCCAGTTGCATCCCGGCAAGGGAGCCCTCCTGATGCTGGCGATTGTACTTCCCTGGTTTGCCGCCATCAGCCTGGCAACCGGCGGGGCCTTTGTCAGAAAGGCCTTTATCTCAGACCTGCTGCCAAAATTGATAGGCGGGCATGAATCCCATGGCGCGCCCCCCGGCACTTACACGATTTTATTCCCACTTCTCTTCTGGCCTGCCTCGCTGTTTGCCATCACTGCCCTGTGGGCCGGCTGGAAGTCGCGGGCCCTCCCCCGGATAAAATTCCTATTCGCATGGATTTTACCCTCCTGGGTCATGTTTGAGCTGGTTCCCACCAAGCTTCCCCACTATATTCTCCCGCTTTTTCCCGCTGTTGCCCTTTTGACCGCGGCTGTTCTGAGCGATACAGTGGCCGGAGATTCTGCCATCAGGGCGGGAAAGTGGGCCAGATACCTGTTGCGAGGCTCCAAAGGGATTTTTACGGGAATTGCCGTTGCCATTGGTGTAGGTCTCGCGGCACTCCCGCCTGTTTTCAATCACGCCTTCAATGGCTTCAGCCTGCTGCCCCTTGCCGGTACCGCGGGGATTATTATGCTGATTGTAAGGCCTGGACGGCTGAAAAAATCCACAGTGGCAATATTGGGGTGTCTCATAGGCAGCCTTCTTTTAATTATTCCCACTTTTTCCCTTATTCTGCCGTCCCTTAACGGGGTGTGGATCAGCCGGGATGTTGCCCGTATTGTGGCCCGTCTCCCTCACCGCGTTCCCCAGGAACTTGTTTCGGTTGGATACCACGAGCCAAGCCTCGTTTTCCTGCTTGGGACGAAGACGCGGCTTGCGGACACGCCGGAGGATGCCGTTAAGGCCCTGCAGCAGGGTGCTTCCCTCGCCCTGATTGAGGAGGCGGCGCGTCAGCGGTTTGAGGGGATAGTCCGGACAGGCGGCGTGGCACTTGTCCCCGTTACGACCCTCCGCGGGTTCAATTATTCCAAGGGGAAATGGCTGCGTTTGACCCTTTTTAGAGCGAGCTTTTCGAACCGGGATTGAAGGTATCTTGAAATAATTAGAATTTTAACGCTTTACAGAAATGCCATTTTGAAGTATACTTCCCCATATAACTTGTTTTTGAAGTAAACAACGGGGATATATGTAAAACCATTCGGGATGACAAACGGAGTGCGAGGCAGGAGATATCCTGATGAGTCATTTTAGCTGAGACTTGCTTGCCGGTTTTTGGAGGAAATCGGGTGAAAAATAAGGCCCGTGTCGGCCTGTTTCTTCTTTTTATTTTTTCCCTTGCCCTGCCGGGGTGTAAAAAAGCGCCGTTCCTTATCGGATTTTCAATGAACTTCACAGGCCCCGGCGCGAATATGGCAATGTATGTCCGGGATGGGGCCTTGTTGGCGGTGAGGGATATTAATGCCGCCGGTGGGATAAAGGGCCGACCTCTGAAGTTGCTGGTTCGGAACGATAAAGGAACCCGGAAAGGGATTGAAACAGCCGATCTTGATTTGATTCAAAAGGGTGTCAGCGTCATTATCGGCCATCGGAATGGGCATGACACCCTGATCGCCTACCCGATTGTAACATCAAAGAACGTACTGCTATTAAGTCCCGCGTGCACCTCCTCGAAACTCTCCGGCAGAGATGACTTATTTGTTCGAACTACCTTTGTCAACGATGACATTGCTCAAAAGATAGCCCGTTATTTTTCCGGGAAGGGAATCACCCGCCTTTTGTGCATTATCGATCAATCAAATGATGCGTATACCCTGGATCTCTATGAAAATCTGAAGAAGGATTTCAAGGGAAGTCTCGACCCCTTTTACATCAATACGGCATCAGACCTTACCTATCCTGAGACGGCGAAACTGGCAGTCCTGTCCGGACCCCAGGCGATCTTTTTTCTGACCCCACCCGCCGCAACCGGGTTTCTCGTGCAGCGTCTGAGGGCTTCGGGGTGCCGCGCATCGTTCTACGGGACGATCTGGGCGCAAACGCAGGACCTGATCCGTTTTGGCGGAGACGCGGTCGTGGGATTGAAGCTGTTTACCTTTGTAAATCCGAAAAATACCTACCCCCCGTTCAGGGCGTTTATCAGAAAGATAAAGGAGACGGGCCTGACGCCCAACATCCGGAATGCCCTGGGGTATGAGGCGGTGGCTTTTATCGCCCGGGGACTTGAAAAAGTGGACAGCATGACGCCTGAAGCCCTGAAAACAGCGCTTTTACACGCCCATAAGAGCGGGGTTATCGAGAAGCTGGCCCTGAACGCGTTTGGAGATCCCCATCGTTCCCTCTGGCTGGTAGGGATTAATAAAAAGAAGCGTATGACAACGTTGCAGGAAATAAAATGAGGTCTCTGAAAACCGTTCTGACCCTCTGGCTGGCCATTTTTTTCATGGTTGTATTGCTGGTAATGGCCTTCGGAATCGGGTACCATGAATATACGCATATCCGACGAGATATGTATCATTCACTGCTGCAGACAAACAGAATGGTAGCCCTGCTCGTCGGGGAAAAAGAGGCAACCCTGTCCGGATTTTTTTCGCGCGTGGCAGGGGAACTTCCTGCCGAAAAGGCAGAGGCCGCAAAGGTTGTAAAAGAGGCCCTGGCCCCTCAAATGCCAGCGGACATGACCGTTTTTCTTCTGGATGCGTCCGGGATGATTTCAGAGACGTTTCCCCCGTCTCTCCGCTCCTTTAAAGGAATGTCGCTGATAAACCTTAAAGAAGTCGCCGCGGCGATCAGGGGACATAAAACCGCCATGGGCAGGGTTTATGTTTCTCCCTTTACAGGCCGTAGGGTTGTGCCCATGGTTTTTCCCTCTTCCAAGGGGTGGATTTTACGCGTTGAGGTTCCAACAGAAATCTTTATGACCCTCGTGAGGGCGTCCGTAAAGGCGACAGGCGCCCGTCTGTTTGTTTTCAATAAGGGTGGGGATATCCTGCTTCATTCAGGCCAGGAGTTTCCCGGCGATATGGCGGGGCTGGGCCTGACTACGGACAAATGGGAGGAGATAAAACATACTCCCGGCAGCGCAATAACCTTCCGATTACGGGGAAAAAAGATGGTGGGTTTTTTTGCGCCCCTTATCCCCTTTGACCTTTCCCTGGCAACGGTCATCCCGCAATCCATGATTATTAC
>JANTFN010000218.1 GCA_024763435.1 Thermodesulfobacteriota bacterium
GCGTTTGTCTTACATGGCTTATCCGCTTCTCGTGGTTATGGGCGGTCTTATTGCCTCCTTTATCGGGATTTTATCCATTAAAATCCTTCAGCGCATGAGCCCGCAGGCGGCATTACGCTATTCCACTTTCATCAGCGCGGCGTGTCTGCTTATCTTTTCCTATATCATCACCGTTTACCTGAAACTCCCGATAGGGGTTTTCTGGGCCGTTCTTTCCGGATTGGTAGCCGGCATGTTGATTGGTCTGGTTACCGAATATTATACCTCCGCAGGACCCGTCAGGAAAATCGCGAAATCTTCAGAAACCGGCGCCGCGACCGTTATTATTTCCGGCCTCGCAGTGGGACTTGAAAGCACGGCACTTCCCGTTCTGATTATCTGTGCGGCAACCTTCATTGCAGCTCATACGGCGGGGCTTTTTGGTATCGGCGTTTCCGCAGTTGGCATGCTGTCAACTGTTGGCATAACCATGTCCGTGGATGCCTACGGGCCCATCGCGGATAACGCGGGCGGTATCTCTGAAATGGCGGGTCTCGGGGCAGAAACACGTAAGATTACCGACGGCCTCGACGCGCTGGGTAACACAACCGCAGCCATAGGAAAAGGATTTGCAATCGGCTCCGCGGCCCTGACGGCCCTGGCCCTCTTCGCGGCATATTCCCAGGCCGTGGGCATCAAGATGATCAGCATTACGGATCCCACGGTGGTCATCGGCATGTTTATCGGCGGTGTTGTTCCCTTCTTTGTCGCCGCGCTGACTATGACTTCTGTCGGAAAGGCAGCCTTCCAGATGGTGGAGGAAATTCGGCGTCAGTTCCGCGAAATTCCGGGCCTGATGGAGGGAAAGGCAAAACCAGACCCCGAATCTTGTGTCGCCATCAGCACGATAGCCGCCCTTAAAGAGATGGTTGTCCCGGGCCTGACCGCTGTAATTGTCCCCATCCTCGTGGGATTTATCTTCGGCCCCTATGCCCTTGGCGGCCTGCTGGCTGGAACCACCCTTTCAGGTGTGCTTCTGGCGTTGATGATGTCGAATGGCGGCGGCGCCTGGGATAACGCGAAAAAATATATTGAAGAAGGCCATTTTGGCGGAAAAGGCTCAAACGAACACAAGGCCGCGGTCGTGGGCGACACGGTTGGAGACCCTTTTAAGGATACATCAGGACCCTCTATGAATATCCTTATCAAGCTCATGTCTGTCGTCTCTCTTGTCATCGCGCCGCTTTTGATACACCTTAAATAATAACACGCAAGCCAAACCGGGGTGGCTGTCAACAGTTCACCCCGGTTTTTCCTTTGATGATAATTTTGCAAAAATATGGGTATTTTCGATGCTGTTTTTCTTGACAGATGGACAGAAATGATTATATTCGCACAGGTGTCTTTAGAGGAAAGGGACGCAAAACCCAGAGAAAACTTGTGAGCCTCAGAAACACACATGTGGAGAAATAAATATGATTGAAATCCAGAACCTTACAAAACATTTCGGGCACATCAAAGCCGTTGAAAATATTTCTTTTACGGTCAATAAAGGCGAAATTCTCGGCTTTTTAGGGCCCAACGGCGCTGGGAAAACAACAACCATGCGGGTCCTGACCGGGTACTTTCCGCCGACAAGGGGCAAAGTCAATGTTGCCGGTTATGATATCACCGAAACCCCCATGAGCGTAAAAAAAAGAATTGGCTATCTCCCTGAAAATGTTGCCCTCTACACCGATATGCGAGTCAGGGACTACCTGAAATTTGTCGGCCAGGTAAAAAAAATTAAAAAAAGAACTTTAAAAGGAAATGTGGCAAATGTCATCGAACATTGCGGACTCGAAAGTGTTCAAAACCGCATTATCGGCAAGCTGTCGAAGGGGTATCGTCAGCGTGTCGGCCTGGCACAGGCCCTGCTCCATGACCCTGAAGTGCTGATCCTTGACGAACCAACTGTGGGGCTGGACCCCAAACAGATTGTCGATATCCGTAAACTCATTAAAAACCTTGGTGGGGAAAGAACGGTTATTCTCAGCACGCATATCCTCCCGGAGGTTCAGATGATCTGCGAAAGGGTTATTATCATTAACGAAGGGAAAATCGCCGCGATTGACACGCCGGACAACCTCAACCGCCAGCTTTCAAAACAGATGACACTCTCCATGGAAATTGAAGGGGATCCACAAAAGGTTGTCGCCGTTCTCGAAAAGATTGACGGTGTCATCGATGTAAAACAGCAGACGAAAAAAAAGGGAAAGATCAAATCCTACATCATTACAACAAAACTCGAGAAAGACATGCGCGAAGAATTGTCTCGGGCCGTCTTTGAAAACCAGCTGGGGCTCTATGAGCTGAAAACCATCGAAATGACCCTGGAAGACATTTTCCTGAAACTTGTAACGCAGGAGGAGACACATCATGTTTAGCGGATTTCCTGTTTTCAAGAAAGAACTGGGCGCCTTCTTTCTTTCACCCATCGCCTATGTAGTCATAACTATTTTTCTCGTTCTGTCGGGGTATTTTTTTTACAATACGCTCGCCTATTACAGCCTTATCAGCCTGCAGGCGACTCAAAACCCCTACATGGTCTCAGGCTTGAACCTGACAACAGGGCTGATTTCCCCATTCTTTGGAAATATCGCAGTCATAACCATATTCATCATTCCCATGCTGACAATGCGCCTGTTTGCCGAAGAGAAAAAGAATGGGACTATTGAGCTGCTCTTTACCTACCCACTTCGAGACATCGAAATCCTTTTAGGTAAATTTTTTGCGGCCATGGTTGTTTATCTCATTCCCGTAGCGATAACACTGGCTTATATCGCCTTTGTCGGAACCATGGCTGACCTGGTCATCGGTCCAATTCTCGCGGGCTACCTGGGCCTGGTTCTGATGGGTGCCGCCTTTATCTCGCTGGGCGTTCTGATTTCCTCCACAACCGAGAATCAGATTATTGCGGTTATTATCACCTTTGGACTGCTGCTTTTATTGTGGGTAGTCGGGTGGGCGGCAAACTTTACCAGCCCGCTGTTTGGGAAGATTCTCAACGAGCTGTCGCTGGTCAGACATTTTGAAGGTTTTTCCAAGGGGATTATTAATATCAAAGATGTGGTCTTTTATCTTTCATTCATATTCTTCTGTCTTTTTATCACAGGCAGGGTTCTTGAGTCGAAACGGTGGAGGGGATAAATATGGCAAAAACAAATCATTCCAGCGAAAATGCGCGGAAGTTGCGATCGGGAGCTAACGCGTTTATTTACAGTATCGTCGTTCTGGCCATCCTGGTGTTCATTCAGTTAATTGTCACCCGACACACCAAGCGCTTTGATCTGACGGAAAACAAACTCCATTCTCTCTCTCCGCAATCGATAAAGGTCCTGAAGAACATTCGGGAAGACGTCAATATCAAGGCCTTTATGAAAGGTGGAAAAGACAAGGAAACCGTTGCAGAACTCCTCGACCTTTACGCCTATCATTCCAAAAAGATTCATCCCGAAATGATAGACCCTGACAGGCACCCGGGTCTGGCAAAGCAATACGATGTCCGGAATTACGGAACCCTCGTTTTCCTGAGCGGAAAGCGAAAGGAAAAAATTCTTCAATCGGACGAAAACGCA
>JANTFN010000219.1 GCA_024763435.1 Thermodesulfobacteriota bacterium
AGACCGGACCTGGAATCCCTGCCTGGAAATGGCGCCGGATACCGGTTAAGTGGAATGGCCCCGTTGAAAAGACACAGACCCTTCGTCTGTGGCTGCTTTCTCCCGGAATTGTCTTTCTTATCGCGATGCTGCGCGTTCTTCTGCTCGCGGGGTTTCTCTATTTATGCGTCGGCCTTCGCCATTTTCAAAGGGCCAATCCGATTAAAAGCCTCTGGTTCGCGGGGGTGTTCCTGGCAGCACTTCTCCTGCCGTTTGTTTCTCCCGCGCCGTCTGCCGCCGCGGGATTTCCCCCGCCGTCCCTGCTGGATAAACTGCAAAAACGACTTTTGCGTCCCCCGGACTGCCTTCCAAACTGTGCTGCCTTTCCAAGGATGGACCTGGCCATCACCCGAGATTCCCTGCGTATTCTCCTGAAAATTCACGCGGCGGTTGACACGTCGGTTCCCCTCCCGGGAAACCTGAACACCTGGCAGCCTGACCGCGTCCTTCTCGATCAGAAGCCGGCGAAGGGCCTGTCCCGGGATGCCTCTGGAACGCTGTGGCTGTTCTGCCCTCGGGGAATCCATCAGGCGGTAATAACAGGAACCCCGCCCCGCGGGCACAGTTTTCAACTCCCCTTTACCCTGAAGCCCTGTTCCGTTACCACCTCGGAAGATGGCTGGCGCATCCGGGGCCTCAACGAGGACGGGCAGGTCCTCTCGACCCTGCAGTTCATCCGCAGGGGGGCAGAGGCTGATGAGACGTCAACCTCTTCCGAAACCACCCGGATTCCGCCTTTTTTCCATGTTATTCGAACCCTGTCACTTGGCCTTCAATGGCATGTCCTGACAACGGTTCAGCGCCTGACCCCGCCGGGGTCGCCTCAAGTCCTCCAGGTGCCGCTTCTGAAGGGAGAATCGGTTATCTCGGAAGGATTCGAAGCGCGTGACGAGAAAATAACCCTCTCCTTCAAGCCTGAAACAAATTCCGTTCACTGGCGCTCTCTCCTGGCGCAGCGTAACACCCTCCATCTCACGTCTCCCGCTGGAACCCCGTGGACAGAGACGTGGATACTGGATGTTAGTCCAATATGGCACTGCACCCTTTCCGGCATTCCGGTTGTGCATCAACAGGGCCGGAGCGGATACTGGCAGCCCACGTGGCGGCCATGGCCGGGAGAGGCGGTCACCATTGGGGTGACCCGCCCGCCCGCCATAACCGGCGAAAACCTCACCATCGACCGGGTTACCGTAGCCCTTGAAAGGGGGAAACGCTACAACCGCCTTCACCTGTCCCTCAACATCAAGGCAGGCCAGGGGCAGCAACATGCCTTGAAACTCCCCCCGCGCGCGAAGCTCCAGAGCGTCCGCATCAATGGCAAAGCCCTGCCCATCCAGATACGCGACGGAAAGCTGACGCTGCCCCTGCAGCCCGGGTCTCAGTCATTGAAAGTGGTGTGGCTGCAGCCGGCCACTTCGGCCCTGGTAACGCAACTCCCCCGCCTTGATATCGGACACAACGCGGTCAATGCCACTTTCACCTGCAAGCTTCCCACTAATCGCCTGATTCTGTGGGCGCACGGGCCCACACTCGGCCCCGCTGTCCTGTTCTGGAGCTATCTCATCGTGATTCTTCTCGGAGCCACCGCCCTCGGAAAAATTCGCTGGACACCCCTGAAAACACGCCACTGGATTCTCCTCGGCCTGGGGTTGACGCAAGTCCATCCGCTCATCTCCCTGTTGATTGTGGGCTGGCTGCTCGCGCTGGGAATACGAAAGAAAGAATCCCCCATCGGGGGGGCCTTTCGGTTCAATTTCGCTCAGATTATCCTTGTCACCTGGACGATTGCAGCGATGATCGGGCTTTACATTGCCATCACCAAGGGCCTTCTCGGCATCCCCGAAATGCAGATTTCCGGCAACGGGTCTTACAACGGCTGGCTGCAATGGACTCAGGACCGGGTTTCCGCCCTTCTGCCTCAGCCCTGGGTTCTCTCGCTTCCCCTGATCGTTTACCGGGGCCTGATGCTCCTCTGGGCCCTCTGGCTGGCCTATAGCCTGATCCACTGGCTCCGCTGGGGATGGCACTGCTTTAATAACGGGGGAGGATGGAAAAAAGGCTCTTTCCGCTTAAAAAAGGCTGCGAGGGTCAAAAAGACATCCCAACCTGCCGCCGGGCCGTCTTAGTGAAAATTTTTCGGGGTTAGCGTTTGATTACGTCATGGCGGATATCGTCGATGACAGGAAAGTCCCTGCGAATTTTCAGGATATCCGCGGCATCAAACATGCACACGAGCAGAATCTCTTCGTCCCGCGCGCTGCAGATCGTCTCCCCCCACGGGTCAACAATCATGGAATGTCCAAAAAAATGGTTATTCCCCTCCGTTCCCACGCGGTTGACCGCGATCATGGCCATCTGGTTTTCAATGGCCCGGGCCCTGATCAGGGTTTCGTAGTGCTTCAACCGGGGGCGGGGCCACTGGCTGGGGAGGACGGCAAAAAGGGCGCCTTCGGAGAGATAAAAACGGTAAAGCTCGGGAAACCGGAGGTCATAGCAGATGGAAAGCCCCACGGCGCCATAAGGAGTTTGGGTGATAACGGGCGCGTTTCCCGGGGTGAGGTATTTATCTTCGTCCATGGGCCTGAAGCGGTGCAGCTTGGTATAGCGCCCGGTTTCACTGCCTGTCGCGTCGATCCAGATAAGGGTATTCCCATATCCCCCTGACGCGAGGGGCAGGATATAGGTCCCGATAATGGCAAGGCGGTTTTCTACCGCCATGCGCGAGAGGGTCGGGAGAACGTCGGTTTCGTTGATTTCACCCCACCTCGCGGCGTTTTCCAGGTCATAACTGCCGCTGAAAAGTTCGGGAAGCAGGAGCCAGTCAACCCCACGCGCGGCGGCATCCTTCACGCCGGCGGAAACGGCATCCATATTTGCCGTCAAGGCACCTTTCCGGACATCGAACTGAAGGAGCCCAACCGTGAGGGGCAGGTCGCGGCTCATAATCGGACAAGCTCCACAAAACCGGGATAAATAAGTTTCAGCCCCTGGCCTTCAAACCTGATAAGCAGTTTTAGCTGGTCCCCCTTGACTTCCCTGACCCGGACGGTTCCCTTCCCGAAGACTGGATGCAAAATTCTTTCCCCTACCGTAAAATCTGCCTCGCTTCCTTTTGATTTCCCCGGGGGGCGTTTCGCCGTCGGGGCCGCGGGTGAAACGGGGGCCACACGCCGGGAGCGGTATGAGGGGGAACGGGAAGGCTTCCCTGCAACCAGGACTGTGCCGGCGGGCAGCTCCCGGAGAAAGCGCGACGGCGGCCGTGCCTTTCGCTTCCCGTACTGGTTTCTTTCAAGGCAATAACTCAGAAAAACCCGTTGCTGGCCGCGCGTAATCCCTACATAAAAAAGCCGCCGTTCTTCGTCCACCTTGCTTTCGTCCATGAGGCTCCGTTCGTGGGGAAAAAGCCCCTCTTCAAGCCCGGCAATGCAGACAACGGGAAATTCCAGCCCCTTGGCACTGTGAAGGGTCATCAGGGTTACCCGGCCGGCCTTTTCATTCAAATTGTCCGTGTCGGTCATTAACGTTATCTGGTCAAGAAAATCCTCGAGCGACGGC
>JANTFN010000220.1 GCA_024763435.1 Thermodesulfobacteriota bacterium
CCTTGCTCTTAGCCATGAGGTCTGCGATTTCTGGAATAAACGAATTACGGGGGAATGGGAACTCCAGTTTGCCAAACATCTCGGAATCCAGGACCATGTAGAAACCAACGTTCTTTTCCTGCTTCGGTGGCATTCTTTCCCCTGGAACCGCTTTCTGGACACCAGTTTTGCTGTCGGAGACGGGCTGTCCTACGCCTGGGGGCGGCCGGAGGCCGAGGTTATCGAAAGCGACAGCTCGACGCGGCTGCTGAACTACCTCGTGTTTGAATTCTGCGTCACCCCTGATTGGGACCCTCCCCTCAGTCTCATTTTTCGGATCCATCACCGGTCCGGTGTCTTCGGGTTTTTCAACGGCACTCACGGCGGATCAAACTTTGTCAGCGGGGGAATCCGGATTGCCTTCTGACCTCGGCTATTTTATGGGGATATTGCCGGAGCGCAGGGAAAGGATAACAGCCGAAGACTCGGGATTTTCCTGCGGACCGGATGATTTAAACAGGGCTATGACGCGTGTCTTTCAGCGCGGGACAGCCTGTTTTTTCAGCAGACCCAAGATGTTTTTCCCCGCTTTTTCCGTCAGCGTTCCCTTACGCAGTCCTACCCCTACATTAAGGCGCGCCAGGGCCGTATAGGCCGGCAGATATTCGGGAAGGACACGGGCAATGGTGTCAAGGTGACTTTGCACAACCCCCGCGTCCCCCCGGGCGATGGGGCCGGTGAGAGCTTTAACGGGTCCAAGTTCGCGGATATTCGCCAGACTTCCCGAGATAAGAGGAAGCAGGGCCTCGAGCCCTTTTTCATGGTCTATGCCAATCGCCTCGTAAAATTTCAGACTCATGTCTATGATAGAAACAAAAAAATTCGAGGCTATCACAGCCGCGGCATGATAGATGGGTTTGTCCTCTGTTCGTATTGTCATGACGTGACCTTTGAGGGCTCCGGCCAGTTCCGTGGCTGTTTTGACGGCCTCAGGCGTTCCTTCAAGACAGAAAGTAGCCCCCGCGAGCCTTTGTATTGCCATATCCACATTGGCAAAACTCTGCAGCGGATGCATCGAACCGGTATGGCAGCCCCTTTCCCCTGCCGGTGATAGAATGCTGGAAGGGAGGGACCCGCTGACGTGCAAGACAACCTGCCCTTCGCAAAACCCCCCTTTCCCGGCGATGTCGGAACAGGCTTCATGGATCGCGTCATCCTTCGTGGTCAGAAGGACGATGTCTCCCCGAGGGATGAGTGTCTCCGCCTTGTCGCTGAACGGGGGAGAAGGGGTCAGACGATCCGCAGCCTTTTTTGCCGAGGCAAGAGTCCTGCTTGCGATACCGGCGATGTCAAATCCCGCCTGCTTCAGCAGGACCGCAAGGGCCGTTCCAACCTTCCCCGCGCCAACAACAACAATACGATTACTCATTTTTTCTCCTCCTGAGTGTGGTTTTGAAACGGATACAGGGGCAGGGTAAAGATTTTCTTAAAACTGTCCCAGATGGATTTGCCATACGATTCCATGTTGGCAGAGGTAACGGACGGGTCTACCACGGGTCCTGTAACCTTGAAAAAATAGCCGATGACTTTTTTGTTTTTATCGGTGAAAATTCTACCGGCAATCGGAATTTTACTGACGATGGCATCAAGTATTTTGAAAGGATAAACCCCGATTAAAAGGGAAAGCAGCCCATTATCCAGATTCAGGTTTCCCTCCCCGGCCATATAAAAGGGGCGGCTTTTCAGGCGGGCGTTTTTTGTTTCAGCGATACCGTTATTGACCTCGATGGTTCCCTTGATTTCGTCATAGGCCAGCCCTTTTTTTGAAAAATCCGGAAAGCTTAAAAAAAGCGTATCATAGATATCAAGGATCTTAAAAATACTGACCAGGACATTCCAACCCCTTATTTCACCCTTTTTGTAAGTGACGTCCAGGTTACCATGCAGATGTTTCTTGATTTCAGCATAATCCGCTCCCGTCCCGTTAAGCCTTCCATGGAAAGACAGAATACCGGTAAACGGGGAGCTTCGCCCTAACAGTCCTGTCAAAATCAGGCCAAAATCAAGGTTTTTTGTCAAGGGCCGCACGTCAAGATGAATTATTTCAGAATCAATATTCTGCCATGAAACGTCAATGGCGCCATAGCCCTTTGGTGTAAGGAAATTGAACCCTCTGATGTCCCCGCGATTTCCCTGCTGGTTGAATCGCGAAAAAAGGGAAGAAAGGGTGTATTTGAAGAGGGTCAGCTTGTCAATAGAAACGTATCCTTCCACATACTTCCCGGTCAACAGCTTAATGGCTTTGCGAATGATATCAGGAGAGGATTTTACGGGTGTTTTCTCCTTTTTATGCTCCGGCTGATAACTTTCAATAATTTCGTTGAGGTTCAGGGATGTGGCGTTTAGCCCTGTCTTCCAGAGCCACACGCCTGCCCGGCGTTTACCGGAAACCCGCAGGGTATCACACGTTGAGTTTCTGAAAGAAAGGTTTTTTATAAACAGGTCGATTTTCCTCTGTTCCAGCGAGACAGAACATGCCTCCATGGTAACCGTCTCAGGGCTGTTCATAAAGGGAGCGGCCACGTTTTTCATCAGGATGTGTCCCTTCAGCGAGGGTGTCCCGTTCCAGTCAAACGTGCCGGAACCCTGAATTTTTCCCGCCGCGATTTTACAAACGCGCTCGTGGCAGATAATGGGAAACAGCGGAAAGAGGGTTTTTATCTCATGGCTGTCGGTCTGATATTTTAAGTTTGCCCTCAGGGGGCGGAGGGATGTGACAGCACCCCAAACCTTTACGGCAAACGCGTCGACACTGGCCTGTAGAGACTGAATTGAAAAGGAGTGAGGACCCTGTTGCGCGATCTCAAAATCGAGAGACGACTTTACGCCCTTTGGCTTCAGGAACAGGTTTTTGTATCCGATCACGAGGTCCTTTAACCCGATATGACCCTTAACGGAAACCCCGGGCCAGATTCCCCGGGCGCTGATATGAAAGGGAACTTCCCCGGCCAAGCGTGTTGTTTCTCCCAGAGGAACAACAGAATCCAGGCGTTTTTTTTCAGCTGTAACCTTCCCGTCACACCTGGCGTCCAGCACCCATTTTTTTTCATCGTTTAATCTGCCCGAACCTGTCATGGAAACGCTGGCAAGGGGGGAAACAACGGAAAGCTGATTTGCCTTGATAGTTCCGGGCCCAAAGACCCCTTTTAATTGAAGCGTTACGGGATATTCCGGGAAGGCGGTTACACCTCTCAGTCTGCCGCCGATTTTGAAGGCGTCAAAGGCAAACTGGTAATTCCTGAGAGAAAATGGCAAAGCCGTTCCCTTAAAATTGAATTGGAGGGTCCCCTCACAAAAATCCGGAAGGAAGGGAAAGGATTCAGGGAGGAATGAGACGGCCAGAGTGGCCAGCGGCGAGGCCTTTTCCCCGGAGAAAGAAAAGTTCGAAAGACCAATCTGGCCGGTGGTCTGGACTTCCAGGGGTGTTTTATAGAGGTTTTTAATAGTAAGTGTGTCAAATCGGACATGGCATACCCCGTCGAGCGTGCCCCGCAGGCCGGTTACGCGCAGGCCGGGGTTTAAAAAGTTGATTTCTCCCTGAAAGCCATCTAAT
>JANTFN010000221.1 GCA_024763435.1 Thermodesulfobacteriota bacterium
TTTCATACCTGTAGCCCTCCTTTTTAAATGGTTAAGTTAATTTTTTTCATAGCATATTCAAAAATAACCCGCAATATGAATAATTCATCAGTCTCTTGTCCCTTAATCGTACAGCCGGGGGGATTCACCCATATCGGGGAGGACCATCCCGCCAATAGGAAAGATATTGACCCTGGCCTTTGGAAATTTCTCCTTCACTTTCCCTATCGCCTCTTCCATGCTCGAAGCAAAGGCAAACCCCATCCGCTCGGCCTCTTCACGCCGGACATCCTTTGAAACAATCGTCAGGTCATACCGCGCCTTGTAAACCTCGGTAAAAAATAAGGCCATATTAAAATCGATAGGGGCCTCATTCAAGACAAGAGACCGCTTCTTAAACGTATCGAGCAGGACCTGATCGGGGTGGTCAGAACCCAACTCCCGAACGATATCAAAGGCATGGAGCATCGGCTCGGGCATGGGCCCTCGCGTGGTTGCGAGAAGAATTACCGCGCCACCCCGTTTGGTACACATGGCCGCGGGACCAATCGGTTTCATCAGCTGGGGCCCTTCGGTATAAGGATAAGCCGACAGCAGGGTCACATCGGCCTTTTCCGTCATCTTAACTGTAAAATTCGGCAGACACCGGCGAATTCCTTCCTGGTGCGCCTCGTAATAGTGCCCCGCGACCACGTCATAGACCTTTTCCTGATTGGTGTATAAGGCCCCGATAATCATATTCAGTTTTGCCCGCTCAGCCACCCGGCATACTTCCCTGTAAAAGGGATTGGTTGCCGTGTTCCCCGGATAGGCCCCCTCCTGAATGGTATAAACTGTGTGATGCTCCCGAATCGTTTCATACCCCGCGAGCCCCGGCATGACGGTTTTGGGCCCCGCGCCGAAGCCATTCATGGGATGGGGAATGATAGACCCAATCGTAATCCTGTAATCAGCATCGAAAAAAGCTTTGTTGAGTTTTATTGCGCCTCCGGAAGAGAGATTCCCGATGGTAACAAGATCCGCCGCGCGGCAGTTATGTTGAATTATTTTATAGGTATTATAAACATCCTGCCCCAAACGCTCCAACAAGGCCTCTTCCGGCATGGGAATATGGGAGCCCAGGGCAACAATCAGCGTTACATCGTCGGATTTGATACCCACAGCCGCCAATCTCTTTAAAAGCGCCGGTAGAATTTTACGAACAGGCGTGGGACGCGTCCAGTCGTCAACCGCAATGGCAACGGTCATTCCCGCTTTCAGGGATGCCTCAAGGCGAGAAGTCCCCACCGGACTGTCCAGTGCCCTGTCCACCATCTGATCAATACGCAGGGTAATCTCTCCGGGCTTTGGATCCACGTAATTTAACAGCTCCCATCCCTTTGGCAAATCGAATGTTACCTTTTCATCTTCTTTATAAAAAAGCCTGTATTCCGACATCTTATTTCCTCCGCATGTTATTTATGACACATCCAAACCGTTTTGGTTTAGATCGAAGGTTCATCTAAAGTGCTTCTCTTAGCCTTTTAGTCCTTAACGTCAAAACTTCCCCAAGACAAGGCGCAAGACTCCCTTTTGAACCTTATAATCCACCGGATTCATAACATCTATCAAAACAGCACCCTTCAGGGCAACCATTCGACGAAAGCGTTTGTCGCCTGCCCAGAAAACCTCACCCCCCAACCCTTTGACAACATCAACCTTCGAAACGATGGCAAAGTTATTTTTCATAGTATTAAAATCCACACGCGCCTGTCGCGGATCATTATAATGATAAATTACATAGGAAATACTTTTCAAAAAATTAGATTTTGACCTGATACTGCAGCTGCAAGGGAGGGATTTATAGGTTTTTTTTCTGATATCATCCGGGGAAACCATCATTGGCCGGCTGTTTTTTTGAAGATCGCCGGGAGAAACGCCGAGCAAAGCGGCAGCATTCTTCAAGGAGACCGCGCCACAACAGTCTGGGCCCTTCTTTTCAGCCGAAAGAGCGCGGAAACCAGGCAGTAATATCCCTAACGTCAAAAATAAAATGGAAATTGTCATTAAGTGTAATGCTCGGTTCAATTTCATACGCCTTCTCCTTCCTCGTGTCTTTTCAGTCAGGTTATGTTTTTTCAATCTATTTTGCCGATCTTCCGTTACGCTGTCAAGTCTTTTTTCCTTCGTGGATTCACTTTATTCCGTTCTTCCATGCACTACTTATTACCAATCCCCCAGCCAGCCTTCTGGATTACCACCTTGCGCCTTGCGCCTTTCGCCATTTTTAAAATATCCCTTTTACTTGACAATCATCTATTTTGTCATTTATAGCTCAATAAAGAATAAGGAGCGTTATAATTATGAAAAGTTGTAAATACCTTTTACGAGGATTTGTTTATTTAGTTGTCTTAAGCCTTTGTTTCTCTCACTGCGCCCTTGCTCAGGCGCAGAATAGCTCTGAGGCATCAAATCAGGCAGCGCAAAGCGCCCCGTTTAACGAAGCAGAGCTCGCACAACTTCTGGCGCCTGTCGCGCTTTATCCCGATCCTTTGCTAATGCAGATGTTTGTGGCTTCGACCTATCCCCTCGAAATTGTGGAAGCGGCGCGATTCATGCGCAAACACTCGAATCTGAAAGATGATGCGCTGGATCAGGCACTTAAAGACAAAAAATGGGACGTAAGCGTAAAATCGCTCTGTCACTTTCCAACAGTCCTGGATGCCATGGACAAGAACCTGGAAGCCACCAAGGAACTGGGGGATGCCTTCCTTAAAAATCAAAAGGCAATTTTAAGCATGGTCCAGGAACTTCGTGCCAAGGCCCGGGAAAAGGGAAATCTCAAAACAACAGAAGAACAGAAAGTTGTAGAAAAAGACACTGCAATCGTTATCGAACCCGCCAGGCCGGATGTCATCTATGTCCCGTCTTACAATTGCTCTTATGTGTATGGCCCATGGTGGTATCCCGCCTATCCCCCTTATGTGTGGTATCCCCCCCCGCCAAGATACCGATTCGTCGCCGGCGTCGTTGTCGGGGCCGCTCTTTCCCATAGTTGGTATCACGCGAACTGGACCCGCGGAAGAGTGGATGTTAACATTAACCGAAACATTAATGTTAACGGAAAACCTCGGGAAAATGTCAGGCGCCAGGCCTGGCAGCACAACCCCGAGCACCGGCGCGGCGTGGCATACAATAGTCCACAAGTAAGGAAAAAGTATGGCCAGGCAGACCACGCAGCCATGAAAAAAAATCTAACCAGCCGGGGCTACACGCCCCGCATGAATCAACAAAGCAGAGAAGCTATCAAAAAACAACAACAGGCCAATCGCCCCGCGAAACAAGGCACGCGAAACGCTCGGCAGAGGCCCAATCGGAACGTTTCACGCCCTCAACGCACACAAACGCCACGTTCCAGCTCCTTCAGCACTTCCGGCTCTCGTGCGCAAACCTACCGATCGAGCAGACGCGGGCGTACCAGTCGCAGGGGCAGCGGGCGTAGAGGACGTAGAAGGTAGCAACAAAACAGTCTGGAAGAATTATATGGAGAGAAGATCATGATGGATTTTATAAAAATTAAAAGGCGCGGGGAACTGTATGCCCTCCTGATGGGCTTGACGTTCGTCCTTTTT
>JANTFN010000222.1 GCA_024763435.1 Thermodesulfobacteriota bacterium
CTTGAGACCGAGCGCCATGGCTGCCTCTTTCTGCCCTCGGCTGACCGATTGAATCCCGGCGCGAACGACCTCGGCGACAAACGCTGCCGTGTACAGAACAAGCCCCAGCAGCAGGGCGATAAATTCCGGACTCAGCACACTGCCGCCCTTAAAGTTAAAACCCGTGAGTTTCGGGATATCCATCTTCACAGGCGCCCCATAAAGAAACCATGTCAGGAGGGGAAGGCCCAGAATCAGGGCGGTTGAAACGATAAAGACAGGAAAGGGCTTTCCTGTCGCTTCCTGGCGCTTTCTCGCCCATTTCCGTATAAAATAGGCGATGATACTCCCGGCGATAAAGGCGAGAAACATATATTTATGCGCGGGATGAGAGGCGGGAACAGCAAAGGCCACACCCCGGTTACTCAGGAAAAACCCGTGAAATGGGTGCAGGGCCTTCCGTGGAGACGGAAGGGTTTCATAAAAAATTGCGTACCAGAAAAAAAGCTGAAGAAGGATGGGAATATCCTGCATGACCTCGATATACAGGCCGGCAATCTTTGAAACCAGCCAGTTCGTTGAAAGGCGGGCAACCCCAATGACCGTCCCCAGAAAAAGGGTAAGAATGATACCGATAAAGGAGACTTTTAAGGTATTGAGGGCACCGACAACAAGGGCGCGTCCATAGGTATTAGCGGCGGAATAGGAGATAACGGATTCACCGATTTCAAAGGAGGATTCCTTCTGGAGAAATCCGAAGCCCGTCGCGACATGCTGGCGTTTTAGATTGAGGATAGTATTGGAAACAAGGTAATAGGCAAGCAGCCCCACCATGCAGAAGACGGCAATTTGAAATAGAATCGCGCGTTTGTCAGGATCAAGCCAGAACGGAATCCTAGACGGGCTGCCCGCAGAGGCTGGATTGGATTTTACGTCTGTTTTGCCCATGAGCAAAGGGTCCTGATAACTCCTTTTAATATGGCAAAATTTTCAGATGAAAAACAGGTACCCTTGCGTAAAAGCAAGAGTACCTGTTCGTTTTTTCAAATTAATTAATGGAACGGAGCGGCATACATCAGGCCGCCTTTTGTCCACAGCGCGTTCAAGCCGCGTTTCAGCCCGAGAGGCGTGTTGACCCCAACGTTTCTCGCAAATATTTCACCGTAGTTTCCTACTTTCTTGATGATATTGTAGGCCCATTTGTTATCGAGGCCAAGGTCTTTTCCAAGCCCGGGCGTAACACCGAGGAAACGCTTCACTCTCGGGTCGCCGCTTTTGAGCATTTCATCAACATTTTTGGACGTAATGCCCAGTTCTTCCGCCTGGATCAGGGCCATGACTGTCCAGTTGACGATGTCGTACCACTGGTCATCTCCGTGCCTTACAACCGGCGCCAGGGGTTCCTTTGAAATAATCTCGGGAAGGAGCACATAATCCTTGGGATTGGACGCGATGGAACGAATCGCCGCGAGCTGAGACGAATCGGACGTAATCACGTCACAGCGCCCCGCGAAAAAGGCCTTGTTCAATTCCGAGGTTTGCTCAATCACGACAGGTTTCCATTTCATCTTGTTTTTCCGGAAGAAGTCAGCCGCGTTCATCTCAGTCGTTGTCCCCGGGAGGACACAGATGGTTGCGCCGCTCAGCTCTTTGGCACTTTTAACCCCGAGTTTTTTGGCGACAAGAAATCCCTGCCCGTCATAGAAATTGACATGGCAGAAATTGAGGCCGTTCACGGTTTCTCGCGTCAGCGTCTGCGTTGTGTTCCGGCACAGCACATCGATTTCCTTCGACTGGAGCGCCGGGAGACGCTGCACGGCCGTCAGGGCCACAAACTTGACTTTCGCGGGATCCCCGAGGACCGCCACGGCAATCGCACGGGCCGTATCCACATCAAGTCCCCGCCAGACGCCTTTCTTATCCGGCATGCTGAACCCAAAAACCGACCCGTTAACGCCAACCTTAACGAATCCCTTCTTACGCACATCCTGCAGCGTTCCCGCCACGGCCGCTGTGGACATGGCAACGAAAACCACTGCCACCACGATTGCAAAAATCTTAAAACGTTTCATACACGCCTCCTTCTTTACGGTATGCTGGTTGAAATTTGAGCGCAGACCGCGCCCACCCTTTTATTTGAAACCCCGATTGAAACAACCGGGGTGAAATCCATTGAAAATTCAGTGTCATACGTAAGGGGAAAATAAGGGAGGAGTTTTTTCAGAATTCGAAATCTTGTCGGCGGGAAATCCATGATGTTGTTTCATATATCACAAAATTAACGGCGTGTCCATTGACTGGGCAAGGTCCCGGCCTATGTCTGAAAACAGGCTTTACAGAAATACCAGGCACATCCCTGAAGTTTATTTATACACCTCTGGAGTTTTGGGATCTTACCATGCTTCCGCGATCCTGCTTATATCCCCCTGTAAGGACGGTGGGGACTTTTCCTGTAATACTCTAATAATTCTTGTTTTAATCTTCTTCAAGCCCGGTTCCACAAGTTCAATCGGCCCCTGCCGGGTTTGAAGCACCAGTTTGGTCTGCATTTTCCTGGGCGCTAAAAACCCATCCCCTCCCGCTACTGTAAAGGTTCCCCTCAATTCCAGGCCCCGCACATCCTCCCAGGGGACAGACTTGGTTCCATCAGGGGAATAAACGGTGATTCCGCTGGCCTTAATTTCAACACTCTGCCCGAATTGTCTGGAGGAAAACAATGCAAAAAAAGCTGCGGCGGGAAAATACGCCACGGCCATCACACCCAATGCCCCCTCATCATTGAGAAAAGGGGTCATATTAAAATACCGGGCCATGAAATATTCTACAAAACCGAAAGCCGCCACCGACAGGAAGAGGACGAAAATACCGTCACCAAGGCGGGCAACCCATCGTGCATTCAGCCTGATGCCCGGAAGCTCCTTATAAATCCCGCGCATCAGCATGAGCCCCAGCACAAGAAAAATAGCGGCCAACGAATACCGCGTGGGTCTGAACCATTGAATGAGAGCCTTGGCCGGGACGGACACCTCCAACGTGCCTCGCCTCCCATTGAGGGCGCTTCCGCCGGGGCCCAGGTGGTACGTGGGAATACTTTTTTTAACCATGGTGCCTTGATGGATGGTTACGCCGCTGAACGGGCCGCCGGCCAGGACCAGAAACAGGCTGAGGCACAGATAACCCATGAAACGTTTTGCAAAAATCTTCATTATTATTTTACCTCCATCCTTCCAAGGCCGGCTGGATCTCCTCAGTCAAGAGACATCACCCGGGGACTCCCGGAGACCAACCCTCGCTATTCTCAGCGGTTATCATCGCTCTGCGCACCGGGTTCATTATCGCTCGGCCGTGTCGGATCGATGCTGGCAGGGACAGGATGAACAACCCCGGAGGGATTAACCGAAATGGCGACGGCGCCGCCGGAAACCCTTTTCCACATCCTGTTTTCCCATCGGTAGATACCGTATCCCCCTTTGACCTTATTGGCACCGATAATCCAGACCGACCCGTCGCTCCCAATCCCGATATCTGAAGCACGGCCCGGCATGATCTGCCATTCTTTCCCCATCCATTGAAAAATCTGCCCGGAACTGTTCACAACACAGGGGCTGCC
>JANTFN010000223.1 GCA_024763435.1 Thermodesulfobacteriota bacterium
TGGCATTCAGGCCACGATCAATGCCATTTATAACACAGCAGGGATCAAGCTCATTGTCCTTGTTAAACCTGACGATAAAGACAGGTTTGCCGCGTTTCTCAAGGCCATGAACAATGTCCGGGTTGTCCCTTTTAAGCCGGACGTGCCAAACGCCTATAAGGCCCTGAAAAAGGCGTCATCTCAACTTGTCACCCTTTATACCGTTCCACTGGAGGAAGCAGCTTGAAAAAACAGGCACTTGTTATTGCCGGTGTCGGGGGACGCGGGGTTCTTGTGGGAAGTACCATCCTGCTGAACATTGCGTTCCGCCAGAACTTGCCGGTTTTCAGCGCGGATGAATACGGCATGAGCCAGAGAGGCGGTTCCGTGGTTTCCCACCTCAAGATTGGCCCCTTTAATGCCCCTATTATTGGAACGGGCGAGGCGGATGCCCTCCTGGGATTTGAGGCATCGGAAGGCATCAAAAATCTTGCCATGCTAAAAGAGGGCGGGGCCTGTATCCTGAATACCCCGAATAAGGGGACAGGAAATGCCGCGCTTGATGATTATCTGATGATGAAAGGCATCAAAAATCTGACCATTGACGCCGACCGTATCGCGACCGAAATTGGGTCTCCCCTGTCAGCCAATATGGTTCTTTTGGGTTATTTTTCCTACTTTGGAAAACCCGTTTTTTCTTTTACGAAGCTCAAGGATTATGTTGAAGGCTTTTCTCCGAAACGTTTTATTGATTTTAACCGCAAGGCCCTGAAGCTTGGCTATGCGGAGGCCAGAACCCAACATGAAAAAGGATTCGTATGAAACGCGTTATTATCGATCAGCAGCGGTGTAAGGGATGCGGTCTGTGTGCTCAGGTCTGTCCCCGGAAGATCCTTGTTTTATCCGGCATGATCAATATCAACGGCTACCACGTGGTTGCGTGCACGGATGAGGAGCTGTGCATGGGGTGTGGCAACTGCGCCACGGTTTGCCCCGTCACGGCTTTTGAAATCTATAAACCCGTGCCGATTGCCGCGGCATTGTAGAAAAGGAAGGCTATGGAAAAGAAACGCTTGCTTAAAGGCACTGAATCGATCGGCGAATCCGCCATTCGAAGCGGATGCACCGCCTTTTACGGATATCCTGTCCCGACACAGTCGGACTTACTGGAATTTTTAGCCGGCCGGGAAACAGAGACGCCCGGATTTTCCGTTTATCAATCTGAAGACCCCCAGTCGGCGTTTTTTATGGCCTATGGCGCGGCGGCGGCGGGTGGCCGGGTCATGACGGCGGTTAACTCCATTGACGTCCCGGACTGTATTCGTGCCGTATCCTATTTCAGCGCCGCGGATCTTCCCCTCGTTTGCGTGGTTATTTCACAAAACGGGCCTGGCACGGGTAATATTTATCCCGCCCAGTCAGACACCCTCAGCCTTTTAGGCGGGACGAGACTCGGGGACGGGTTCGCGCCAATCCTGACCCCCGCTACTCCATCAGATATGGCTGCCGCGACCTACAGGGCCTTTCAACTGGCCGAAGGGCACCAAATGCCCGTGATTATCCTCGTGGACGCGGCCTGCGCGCAACTCGTGGAGACCGTGGATTTTTCCACTGTTGGCTACAGGGAAATCCCTGCCAGACGGACGCCCATCAGGGGAAAACGGGGGAACCCGAAGACCTCGCTGACGACCTTGGAGCTGGATATAGAAAAAATGGCGGACAGGAAAGCACGCCTCGAGGCTAAAAAGGCCGCGCTTCTTGAAGAAACACCCCTGTTTAAGATGGATGATGCGGGAGATGACGATGCGCCGCTTCTGGTGGCCTTTGGCATTGCCGCCGTTCAGGCCCGGCGCGCGATGGATGCCTTGAAAGGGGAGGGTATTGCCTGCCGGCTTTTTGAGCCCCTCGCGCTTTTTCCTTTTCCCGAAGCGGCGTTTCGGGAGGCCCTGGAAAAGGCCGGGCGCCTGTTTATCCTTGATATGAGTGACGGCCAGTTTGATGCGGTTATTGAAAAATATATTCCTGAATCCGTGTCGGTCTTTAATTTTTATACAACGGGAGGCGCCGTGCCGCGTGTTGAACAGATTCAAAGCTGGCTTCAACAGGAAATAGCCTCTTCCCACTGATTATGGAGTTGTTATGGATTTGAAATTCGAGCAAATTGCAGGTTTTCCAAAGAGCCTTTCTGAGACACCCCAACATTTCTGCCCGGGTTGCACACACGGGGTCAATACCCGGCTGCTTGCCGAGGCCATTGATGCCATGCAGGTATCCGAAACGATTGTAGGCGTCTGCGGGGTGGGGTGTTCCGCGCTTCTTCCCGACTACCTCGATATCGACATGGTTGCCGCGCCGCCCGGCCAGGCGCTGTCCGTTGCCTCGGGACTGGCTCACGAGATTGGCGACAGCGGTCTCGTCTTTGCCTATGTAGGAGAAGGCGACCTCTACGGGCGGGGAATGAGTACGCTGATGCACACGGCCATTCGCGGAGAGGCCCTGTCAGTTTTTTGCGCCAATAACCTGAATACCGGGATGAGCGGCGGACACATGTCTCCCACGAGTCTTGTCGGTCAGAAAACGGCGAGCACACCGGAGGGAAAATCCGCGGTAAAGTATGGCATTCCCATCGATTTTACCCGTCTTCTCACCGATATCCCAAAGACATCCTTTATCGCGCGCTTTAAGGGGTTTACGGCGGGGGATATCAAAAAGGGCAGAGAATATATCAAACGCAGCCTGCTTGTTCAGAAATACCAGCGGGGATTTACCTTTGTTGAAATCCTGGGAATATGTCCGACTAATCTTGAAATGCCCCCCACAAAGGCCGTGCAATGGGTCAAGGCCTCGACGAGCGGTATTTATCCATCAGGGATCTTAAAAACACCGGAGATGGGCCGCATCCAGTGAAGCAGATATTTTTTCTTCCTGACCGCTGTCTCCCGGAATGCAACGCGTGCCAGATGGCATGCGTGGGGGAACACCTGAAAAACCGGGGTCTGCTCAGCCCGCTTGCCGGGCTTCCCTTCCCCAGGAAACGGCAATCCTCCCTTTACACCCATGATATTAAACACTTCTTCCCGCACCCGCTGCGCTGTTTGCACTGTGAGTCGCCGCGCTGCGTGGAGGCCTGCCTGTCGGGTTCTCTTAAAAAGTCCGAGGGCGACGGCAGGATTTCAAACAACCTTGAACAGTGTATCGGCTGTTATATGTGTGTCGCACAATGCCCCTACGGCGCCGTTATTCCTTCCGCGGCGGAGCATGTTTCCGTTAAATGTGACGGATGCCTCTGGAGCAAGGCGCCCGCCTGTGTCCGGGCGTGTCCCACGGGGGCCCTCGTCTATTGCGAGGAATCTGTGTTTGAACAAAAATCAGACGGCGAAGAGCCGTACAAAAAGAGGCGTTTTTCTGAACAACCTCTTGCTTTGGCGAGATTTTAATGCAGGATATCGTTATTCTGGGCAATGGAACCGCAGGGATTCATGCCCTTTTATCAATCAGAAAATATAACGTAAAGTCGCGTGTATCGATCATAAGTGACGATGAGCCTTTTTTCTATTCACGGCCCGAAATCACACAATTGCTGGAAGACCCATCCGGGACACGGT
>JANTFN010000224.1 GCA_024763435.1 Thermodesulfobacteriota bacterium
TAAATTTTTAAAGGTTCTTGTTAAGTAAAGTTGTTATTTTTCGAGAGGGGTTATATAAGCATGATGGAAGCTGATTCCCTTAAAGGGCTTTTGGATGAAATTCCGGATTTTATCTATTTTCATGACCTTGAGGGCAGATTTACGCTGGTCAACGCCGCCTTGAAATCTCTCTTTAATTTTGAAGAGGAAACGCTGTTAGGTCACAGGATATCTGAATTTATCCACCCCGCTTATCGTGATTTGTTTGACGCTTACCTTGCCGAGATTATCTCCAAGGGGGAATCCGCGGGAACGATGGTCGTTATTGATGCGTCGGGTAAAACGCACATCCTGGAATACCACAGTAAACTTGTTGTTCGAGATGGCAAGCCCATAGGCGCGCGGGGGATGGCACGTGATGTTTCTGAACAGAAAAGAATAGAAAAGGCTCTTCAGGCAAGCGAGACCCTTTACAGAACCCTCTTTGAAAATGCCGGTGATGCCATTTTTCTGATGGCGGGTGATGTTTTTATCGATTGCAATCCCGCGGCGCTGGAAATGTTCAGATGTAAACGGGAAGACATTGTGAATAAACCGCCCTATCTCTTTTCACCTGAATTTCAGCCGGATGGCAGTTCCTCCCGTCAAAAGGCGCTTGAAAAAATAAAGGCCGCATTCGAGGGCCGTCCCCAGCGTTTTGAATGGCGGCATGCCCGCTGTGATGGAACCCCCTTTGATACTATTGTGAGTCTGTATCGGATAGACGTTGACAAAAAGAAGATACTTGTCGCGATGGTGCATGACATCTCGCCGCTGAAGGAAGCGATGAAGGCCCTTGAAACAAGCGAGCGTAACTACCGCGAGCTGGTGGAAAATACCAATGTGGTTATTTACCGTTTCACGCCGGATGGTATCTTTACCTTCATCAATCGGTATGGAGAGGAGCTTTTCGGGTTTAACCGGGAGGAATTAATAGGTAAAAAAAATACACTTGGAACCATTCTCCCCGATTCAGGGCCGGAAAGTGCTGAGGCGGCTGCCATGTTCCGCAAAATTTGCGCGCATCCCGAACGCTATTATGAGAATGAAAACAGCAATATTACCAAAGACGGCCGGGAGCTCCAAATCGCGTGGCGGAATCAGGCGATTAAAGATAAGGACGGGAACATTAAGGAAATTTTAAGTATTGGTGTGGATATCACAAAGGTAAGGCAACTGGAAAAAGAACTTGTCCAGGCGAAAAAAATGGAAGCGGTTGGGACCCTCGCCGGCGGGATTGCCCATGACTTTAATAACATCCTTGGCGGGATGATGGGCTACATTTCGCTGCTCAAGGAACAGCACGACCCCGGGGATGCGCATTACGCAACCCTTGAAAAGATTGATGAGGCAGGGACGCAGGCGACAGACCTTATCAAACAGCTCCTCGCCTTTTCAAGAAGGGGAAAGTTTGAATCACGCCCGCTTGATATCAATCAGAAAATTAGGGAAGTTATTGAAATCCTCAAACATTCTATTCCCAAACAAATCATATTAAAGGCAGAACTGGCAGGGGATCTTCCCGCGGTTAAAGGAGACCCGACCCAACTGAATCAGGTGATTATGAATGTTTGCCTGAATGGTGCCCAGGCAATGAACGGCAAGGGGACATTGACGGTTGTTACAAAGGCTGTTTCGTCTGATGCCATTCCTGGCGATATTGATATAGACCGAACAGTCAAGAGGTATGTTGTATTTTCCGTTACTGATACGGGTAGCGGTATGGGCAAGGCTACATTGGAGCGGATTTTTGAACCTTTTTTTACGACGAAGGAAACGGGGCAGGGCACGGGGCTGGGCCTTTCAATGGTCTATGGTGTTATTGTAAATCATGGCGGGAATATTACCGTGGAAAGCGAAGTGGGCAAGGGGACAACCTTTCATATATATCTGCCTGCTACGGATGAAGCTGCGGCAGAACAAAGACAAACGAGTTCGGCGACTGGAGCCATGACAGGAAAAGGGACCATTCTTGTCGTGGATGATGAGGATGTCTTCAGGGAAATGCTGAAAGATGTTCTTGAATACTTAGGTTATCATGTCCTGACCGCCGAAAACGGGGCGGAAGGGATTAATGTTTTTAAGTCAAACCAGCCAGCCATTGACCTGGTGATTCTTGATATGAATATGCCTGTTATGGATGGCCGGGAGTTGTTTCAGGCCTTGAAAAAACTTGCGCCCGATGTAAAGGCCCTTCTTGCCACGGGTTTTACCCTCGACGGGGAGGTCCAGACCCTGATGGATGAGGGAATTATGGGGTTTATTCAGAAACCGTTCCGCATGGATACAATATCCAGGGCCATTGATGAGATTCTCAAACTATAAGAAGTAAGTGAGCTCAAAGCTCAAAGCTCAAAGCTCAAAGCTCAAAGCTCAAAGCTCAAAGCTCAAAGCTCAAAGCAAAACAGCAATACTTGGGGCTTCGGCCTGTTATGCTTCTATTTTTTCCTCCTTCCCTGTCAGGATTTAGATCCCCATTCCAGCCTGATGTCCACAGCGGAACAGCCATGACCCTTTGCGAAGAGTTTTAAAGGATTAATGTCCAGTTGCTGGAGGTCAGGGAAGTCTGACAGGAGCCTGGAGAGGCGTAGAATAACCTGGATGAGGGCTGTTTTGTCGAGGGGTGGCCTGCCGCGGAATCCCTCAAAGAGTTTGCGGCTCTTCAATTCCCCAACCATCTCTTCCGCGTCCGTCAGGGTCAATGGGACGATGCGTAGCGCCACGTCATCCAGAATTTCGGAAAAGACACCCCCCAGCCCCACCATGATTGTGGCGCCAAAGGAGGGATCACGCCTGGCTCCCAGGATAATTTCTGTTCCCCCGCTGAGCATTTTCTGAATAAGATATCCCCCGCCGGTACTTGAAAGCTCGGGCGTGGCCTGGAATTTGTCAAGGGCGTTTTTGAGAGAGGCCTGTGATTTAACATCAAGGATAACCGCACCGGCCTCGGTCTTGTGAATGGGGTCGGGGGTCATAACCTTGACGGCCAGGGGAAACCCCAAGGTTTCGGCGGCCTTTTCGGCCTCTTTACGGGTGTTTGCTACGCGGTAGGGGACAACCGGGATGCCATAGGACTCAAGGATTTTAAAGCCCTGGTCCATGCCTAAGAAATGGCCCTGAATATTTTCAGGATCCGCTATAATTTTTTGGACCGCCTTTTTATCAACCGTCAACACGGGCGCGGAAATAATTTTCCTGTGTTTACGCCTGTAGTGATCGCGTGAGACAGCCAGGGCCTCCATGGCATCTTCCGGTTCCGTGAAGACAGGGCAGGCGAATTGCTGACGCACGGCAGCCAGTTCGGTGTCATCCGTGTGATAGCGAAAGGCGATGGGTTTGTGATACTGGGCAGACAGGCGAACGACAGCCTCGATGAGCCGGCGTGATGTGGCTTTTTCTATGTCGCTGATAGCGCCGTGCTGAAACAGGATACCGTCTACGTCACGGCGCTGGAGGGTATATTCGAGGATTTTTGTGTAGAGTTCAAAATCAAAGAGATCCCCCAGATCAAGGGGGTTGGTGGGGTTGATAACATTGGCCCGAAAGACCTCTCGAA
>JANTFN010000225.1 GCA_024763435.1 Thermodesulfobacteriota bacterium
AACGGCCACTTCCAGGTTTTATGCCCTGAGAAACCAATGCCTGAATGAAATAAAAAAGAGCCGTACTGGCACTCGGCTTTCAAGAAACCACATTCGCTATCTTTCTAAAAAATGTGTTAAATTTCAGAAAATCCACCCTTCCTCTACCTTTGCTCCAAGGGTATTGTATCTTTCAGGGAGGATGTGGGAGGAGCTCTATTATACATCTGAGCATTTTAATGACCTGAATCAGGCCCTTAAATTTTATGGCAAAGTAACCGCTTTATATACATTTTCCCACCTTTCTGATGACGCCCTTTTCAGGCGTGGCGTCCTGTATCTTAAAATAGGCCTTAAACGACTTGCCCTCTCTGAATTCAGGAAATTAAAAAAGAGATATCCCGGCAGTGATTTAAAAAAGCTGACCAACTTGCACATCAAACTGCTTTCAAACACGAAGTTATCGAATCATCTTCAAAGAAAAGGCCCTTATTTCAAGGGATTTCGCTATTGGGCGAATACCCATTACGCGCGTCTTGTTATGGATTTTTCCTCAAAAATTATTTACAGGGCAAAGGTGTTGAATCAAGGAAATCGGACGAAGGTAACCCTTTACTTTAAAGCATTAAAGGCCAGTAAAACCAGCAGAATAACCTACGGTAAATCAAATGAATTTCTTGAAAGGGCCTACCTGTCTGGTCGATCCGGGAGCCTGGCCGTTTCTGTTTCTTTTAAGGCGAAAGGGCACGTGAAGATTTTTACGTTATTTTCACCCTTTCGAATTGTTGTTGACGCTATTGCTTCTTCTCCCAAAATACCTAAAAATCCCCTGAGAATTGTTAAAAGGGGTGATCTGAGAAACTTTACCGTTTGTCTCGATCCGGGGCACGGGGGAAAAGACCCTGGCGCAACAGGTCCCCACGGAATTCATGAAAAAGATGTTGTTTTGAGGATCGCCCGGATTCTCAAAAGAAAGCTTGAAAAGACTTATGACTGCAGGGTTATTATGACAAGAAACAGAGATATTTTTATCCCACTTGAGCAGCGTGTCGCGTTTGCGAATTCCAAGGGTGCGGACTTGTTTGTCTCAATTCATATCAATGCGTCGAGAAACAGACGGCTTCAGGGAATTGCAACTTTTTGTCTGAGTAATACCTCTGACAGAAAAAGTCTGAGACTTGCCGCGCGCGAAAATGGCATTACGATGGCTCAAATGAGTCAGGCAGACAAGATCTTAAGCGATATGTTGTTTTCCGAGAAATATAATGAATCTTTTAAGGTTGCACATACCATCCATCGTAATGTCATGAGCCATGTCCAAAACTACCAGCCGGGAATCAGGGACCTCGGTGTCAGATTTGCCCCCTTTTATGTCTTAGTAGGCGCGAAAATGCCCGCTGTTCTCCTGGAACTTGATTTTATCAGCAATCCCTACGGGGAAAAACGCCTGTTGCGAACAGTTTATTTAGATAAAATAGCCGATGGTATTGCGTCAGGGGTCAGAAAAACAAAAAGAACAATCAATGTCGCGGCATTAAATACAGATTAATACTACTTTTGGGCTTTATAGATATTACAAATCATCTTTGCTAATAAATTTTTTAACAACAAGCTGTGGCGCGATATGTCCGTTCCAGGTATTGCGGGTCGGTACTGCAAAAAAAGAGGATGCCCGGCTCATTTTTCCAAACCACTCGGGGGCATTAAAGGCAATTCCCTGAACATTAAAGTCATCTCCGGAAGAAATAAAAAATTTTATATGCTTTCCCTTCAGTAATTTTATCGCCTTCAGCCTGTAACCGCAAAACCAGAGAAGCGGTGAAGGGTTACCGGTACCAAATGGTGCCAGGTTTTGAAGCTCATCAAAAAACGCTCTTGTGAGGGCGCCGTTTTTTACAAGGGCATCAATATATACTGCCGCTTTAATGGGTTTGCCCTGGCACTGTTTTTCAAGGGCTGAAGAGAAGTTTTTCGCGAAAGCAGTTATTTGACTGGCCTTGATGGTAATCCCTCCCGCCATCGGATGCCCCCCAAAGGAAACGAGTGATGATACGCATGTCTGAAGGGCTTGAAAAATATTAAAACCCGCTATTCCCCGGATAGAGCCTTTCCCCATATCCCTTTTTAAGGAAATCAGAACGGCTGGCCGGCCATAAGTCTCAACAATTTTTGATGCCACAATGCCCATAACCCCTTCATGCCATGAAGCGTCCCACAAAACGATTGCAAAGGGGGAAATAAAACACTCATTTCGGTTAATTTTCCGGAAAACATCATCCAGCAGTTGCTTCATGATTTTCTGACGGCGTGTATTCAGCTGATCCAGTGTTTTTGAAAGGGTCAGGGCAAGGGTTTTATCTGTTGTTGTAAAGAGAGAAACGCCCTTTGAGGCCGTATCAAGCCTACCTGCCGCGTTCAGCCTGGGTGCGATGCGAAAAGCGATATCCTGTGTGGTCAGAGGCTTGTTTGCAAGGTTTAAAGTCTCTAAAAAAGTCTTTAATCCGATGTTGGAAGAATGTGCCAGGGCCTTTAAGCCATAAGTAACCAGGATGCGGTTTACACCCGTCAGGGGAACCATATCAGCGATGGTCCCAAGGGCAACCACATCGAGGTATTTCCCAAGATTGGGTTCCGGACGGGTCTTATTCCAAAATCCTTTATCCCTCTGATAACGCCGCAGGGCTATCAGTAAAAAAAAAGCGACACCAACGCCGGAAAGGTGGGGAAAAGGAAACCCACAACCGGGTATTGCGGGATTTAAGGCACTGAAGGCCTTTGAGGGGGCGCGCTTTGCCTGGTGATGATCCGTGACAATAACATCTATTTTGTGGCGCGTAAGGGTATTAATAATATCATTGTTTGAGATACCGCAGTCAACAGTTATCAACAAACTGAAAGGGGTTTTTTGGTATAGTTGAAGGATTCTGTCGAGATTCAGGCCATACCCATCTGCAAAACGATTTGGAATGTAATACCTGACAGGATAGGAAAAGGCCTTGAAAAAATTCGTAACGATGGCGGTTGCTGTTATGCCATCCACATCATAATCTCCATAGACAAGAATTCCTTCGTTTTGCATTATCGCGTCATAGATTCTTGAGACGCTTTTTTTCATATCACGGAACAAAAAAGGGTCGGGAAAATTTGAAAGAGAAGGCGAAAAAAAAGCACCCGCCTGGTCAAGAAACCCATCGTCCCTGCATGCCAGAATACTGGCAGTTAAGGGGGTTAATTCAAATTTCTGCTGTAATTTCCGGGCCAGATCGACGTTTGGTTTTTTGAGGTAATAGATTGCCTTTTCTGATTCCAGGATTTTTTTCATGATTTCAATCTGCCGATCCAGCGGTCCAGGGAATCAATGTTTTTTTTATCAAGAAATTGAGAGATTTCCTGACCAATTTTCGCGAAAAGCCCGGGATTAACCATAGCAGCGCTGCCTATTTCGACCGCACTGGCCCCAAGGAGCAGATATTCAAGCACGTCTCGCGCATTCGCGACGCCACCAGAGGCAACAACCGGGATGTCTACCGCGTTAACAACTTTCCATACGGCATATTGTGTCAGGGGCTTTATGGCAGGGCCTGTAAGGCCGCC
>JANTFN010000226.1 GCA_024763435.1 Thermodesulfobacteriota bacterium
GAAAAAGCCGCCCATTACGGAAGATTCCTCACCGGGAAATGCCATCTAAGGCGAAACAGCCTGATTTTGACCGAAGCGGTTGTCTAACACAAAAAATATCGATATAATAAAAAGCTATGGAAACCAAAAACGCCCCTATCCTGTCACTCGTTATTCCCATGAAAAATGAAGCGGCCAATATTGATCCGCTTTTCCTGCGTCTCTTTCCGGTCCTCCGCGGCCTAGGACTTGCCTTCGAGGTTATCTGTATTGATGATGGGTCCACCGACGAAACGCTGGAAAAACTCCTGCAACAAAAGCCATCCTGCCCGGAACTGACGGTCCTGTCATTTTCACGAAACTTCGGCCAGCACGCCGCCGTAATGGCAGGGTTTGAGCAGGCCGGGGGACGGTGGATTATTACGATGGATGCCGACCTGCAAAACCCGCCAGAGGAAATCCCAAAACTGGTTGCGGCCTTTCAGGAGGGTTACGACCTTGTAGGGACCTACCGGGAGGGCAGGCAGGACCCGTTTTTCAGGAAGTTTGCCTCTGACATGGTCAACCGGTTGACCCGGAAAATTTCGGGTGTTTCCCTGAAAGATTTCGGGTGCATGTTGCGGGGCTATACCAGCGCAATTGCCAAACAACTCGCGAGGCAAAAAGAATATCGTATCTTCATCCCGGCCCTGGCAACATTATACGCCAAAAATCCTGTGGAAATCCCCGTATCGCACGCCGCGAGAACCGGCGGTGTTTCCAACTATTCTTTTATGAAACTTCTGAGCCTGCAACTGGATCTTATGACGAGTCTTTCCCTAGTCCCTCTTCGGCTTCTTTTTCTGTTAGGCTCTGCTATTGCCATTTTCGGGATATCTTTCGGTGTTCTTTTGATTGCTCTTCGGCTTATCCTGGGCGCTACGTGGGCCGCTCAGGGAATCTTTACGCTTTTTGCCGTTCTTTTCATCCTTATCGGCGGGCAGTTCATCGCCTTCGGCCTCCTCGGCGAATATATCGGCCGTATTTTTCAGGAAGTCCGCGGCCACCCAACCTATGTCATCAGGGATGTATTTTCTGGAAATCCGACCGCCTCTTTCAGGGCTTCGGAGACGGAATCCAATGACATCTCTCCCATTTCTTCCACATAACCTGCAAGGAGACAACTTTTTATGAAACTTCTTATTCTCGGTGTCAACGGTTTTATCGGCAGTAACCTGACCAAGCGCATTCTCAATGAAACCGATTGGGAACTCTTCGGGATGGACCTCTCAAGCGACAAGCTTGGCGGTATCCTGGACCACGAACGGTTCCATTTTCTCGAAGGGGATATTTCCATCAACCGCGAGTGGATTGCGTACCACATCAAAAAGTGTGATGTGTGCCTGCCACTTGTTGCTATTGCCACCCCGGCAACCTACATGAAGGACCCGCTGACGGTTTTTGAGCTCGATTTCGAGGAAAATCTGCGTGTGATTCGTCAGTGTGTGAAATATCATACCCGTGTTATCTTTCCCTCCACTTCGGAGGTTTACGGAATGTCCCCGGACAAGACATTTTCCGAAGAGACAAGTCCCCTCGTCTATGGCCCCATCCGAAAACAGCGGTGGATTTATGCCTGTGCCAAGCAACTTATGGACCGGGTTATCTGGGCGTATGGACGGGACCGAAATTTGCAATTCACCCTGATTCGTCCCTTTAACTGGATAGGTCCCGGCCTGGACCGTATCGACGCCCCCAAAGAGGGGAGCTCCCGGGTTGTAACACAGTTCCTGGGCCACCTGCTTCGGGAAGAGCCCATCCGCCTGGTCAATGGCGGAACGCAGCACCGGAGTTTTACCTATATCGATGACGGAACCGCGGCCCTTCTGAAAATCATCAGAAATGACGCGGGTGCGTGCGACAATCAGATTTTCAACCTCGGAAATCCGGAGAACGATATCTCGATCCGCGAGCTTGCCGAACGGATGGTCGCGATTTTGCGTGAATTTCCCTCCCTTCAAGACAAGGCGGCGGCGGCAAAAATCGAGGACGTCGCCGCGGATGCCTATTACGGGAAGGAATATGAAGACATGCAGCACCGGGTTCCGGATATCAGCAGGGCCAGAGAGGTTTTAAACTGGGAACCGAAGGTATCTGTGGATGAGGCCCTGAAAAAGACGATAGCTTTTTACAGCGGTATCAGTAATCAGGAAGCCAATTCAGAGTTGGGAAGCCTGTAAAAACCGGGAAATTATTTCGGGCCATGAACCCAAAAAGATATTTATCTCTGAAGGTTGATGTGGATACCCATGACGGGATGCGGGACGGGGTTCCCCACCTGCTTGAAATTTTCAGGGAAGAGGCCGTAAAGGCGACTTTTTTTCTGTCGTTTGGGCCGGACAACGCCGGCAAGGCGATTCTCAACATCTTCCGGCAGAAAGGGTTTCTCAAAAAGATGATGCGAACCAGCGCACCCAGCCTCTATGGCCTGCGCACGGTTCTGTCCGGGACCCTGCTTCCCGCCCGCCCCATTGCGACAAAGTTTCCTGAAATTGTCCGGCAAATCGAGGCGGAGGGGCACGAATGTGAAATCCACGCGTGGGATCACCGTTTCTGGCAGGATCATATTGAAACCCTGAAACCGGAGGAAATCGAGGCCCAGTTTCAACAGGCGCGCCAGGCCTATGAGGCTATTTTAGGGCATCCCGCCCGCGCCGTGGCCGCCCCGTCATGGAAAATCACGCCCCCGGTTCTTGCGCTGGAATCTAAAATGGCCCTCTTCTACGCGAGCGATCTTCGCGGCGGCGGGCCTTGTTACCTGAGATATGGCGATAACGCCCTGTCACCTCTCCAGATTCCCACGACCGGCCCCTGTCTTGAAGAGCTTTTAACCCTGGGAGAAAAAAATCCAGAGGTCTGGTGTGACACCATTCTGGCGGCGGCCGATGGCGCAGTCTGCCCAGTCTTGGCTCTCCATGCCGAGGTAGAGGGGGGCCCCTACGCAGCCTTCCTGAAATTGCTGCTTGACGGCATCAAGCGTCGTGGATATAAACCCGTTCCCCTGAAGACGGCGGCCGATACCCTTCTCGCGGCCTCCAGGTCCTCCGGAGAGCCCATTCCCGTGGGAAGCCTGGGGAAAACATCCCTCGCGGGGAGGGCCGGATGGGTCTCTACCGCTGTCTCTGTGAAAGGCACAAGCACTTTCGAATCATGAAATCCCTGTCCGGCTTCTTTTTCGGTTCGCGTGTGGCGCCTGTCCTGCTTATTCTCTGTCTTGGCAGCCTTCTCCTTTTTGCCCAGTTGGGAAATCGCCCCCTCGGGGGATCGGAGGGCCGCTGGGGGGAGGTCGCGCGGGAAATGCTGCAAACTGGAGACTTGATTGTCCCCAGAATCAATGGGATTCCTTACCGGGACAAGCCACCGGCCTCTTACTGGCTGATTGCCCTGGCGAGTCTGCCCTCGGGCCGGGTGTCGGAAACAACGACACGCCTGCCTTCCGCCGCCGCGACGCTTTTAAGCATTCTCCTGATCTATCTTATCGCCGATTCCTTCTGGGGCCGTAAAACGGCCCTCCTCGCCACGTTGATTTTTATGACC
>JANTFN010000227.1 GCA_024763435.1 Thermodesulfobacteriota bacterium
TTTGCAAAGAATCCCCCGCAGAGTTCTGCCAAGAGTTTTCCGACCATACCCGTAAAGGCAACTCTGGAAATTTTTTCCTGCGGGTAAGTTGAAAGAAGTTCCCTGAAAAGATCCAGAACAATTTGAATCGGTTTTCCAAAATTTCTGATATAGCGATCTTCCAGGACGTTATTTTCTCCGTCCATAACAATCACATCGGTACTTACAGACCCGATATCTATTCCAACAGAAAACATTTTCAATTTTCCCCCTTCAAATCTCAATACTATCCATCGCTTCGAATGAGGTGAATGTAGCCTTTTCTGGCAATTTTTTCAAGACGTGTGCACCTCGATTCCGCAAGTGAGCCTGACACAACCATCCCTTAGACAAACAAGGCCGAAAACAAAAGGAGAGACGAATCTCCTGCAAGTACAGCAGGTCCGCCTCTCCCACGTCCACACACGATAAAGGCGACCCCGTTATTTTTGGCAGTCTTCTTTTTTAATTAATTTCCCTTCTCTCGCGAGTCGAGCCAGCTCTTCTTCCTTTTCGACGTCTTCAAGCGAAACAGGTTTGACGCTTTCGGGAACAGGCTCCAAGCCATATTTCCATTTGAGATAGGAAAGACCCGTATTTGGGAAAAGGGCGTAAACCAGGACATCCTCAATCGATTTGGCCACGTCTTTTGTTGCCTCCCGGGCCTTCTCAAGCTCCGGCTCCAAAAGATCCGCCGCCCGGCAGGTAATGGGGGTTTCCCCCCGGGGATAGCCCTTGAGGGCAAGTTTCTGTATTTCCGGGTCAATCGCCACCGGGGGTTTCCCGTAAAGCCCATATACATAATCCTTTGTCTGATTGGTAACCATCTTATAGCGCCCGAAAAGGACATTCATGACCGCCTGGGCACCCACAAGCTGGCTCGAAGGTGTTACAAGCGGCGGTGACCCCAGCTCTTTGCGGACAATCGCGATTTCCTTGTGGACCTCGGGGAGTCTGTGAAGGGCCTTCGCCTGTTTAAGCTGGCTAACCAGATTGGTTGTCATCCCGCCAGGAATCTGATGCAGCAGGACACTTGTGTCAATAACAGAAAACCGCGTCTGGTCGGAAAATCGTTTGTATTTCGGAATAATGGTCTCCAGATACTTGCCAACTTCGAATACCTTGTTGAGGTCAAGCCCGGAATCTCTTGCTGTCCCCTGAAAGGCCACGATAAAGGGTTCCATGGCCGGTTCGGAGGTTCGCATGCCAAAAGGCGCCGTGGCAAGATCAATTACATCCACACCCGCCTCTACGGCTTTCATAAGGGAAAGCGCCCCCATCCCACTGGTGAAATGGGTGTGCAGTTGGACCGGAACATCCAGTTTGGCCTTCAGGGCCTTGATGAGTTCATAGGCATCGTAAGGCGCAATAAGCCCCGCCTGGTCCTTCACACAGATGGAATCAGCCCCCATCTCCTGAATCTTCAGGGCCTTGTTGACAAAGTAATCGATATTGTAAATCGGCCCCCCCAGCTTGCGTTCCGTCAGCGAATAACAGACCGTCCCCTGAATATGTTTCCCGTGGGCCTTAATAACCTTAAAAGACGTTTCAAAGTTACGCTCATCATTGACCGAATCAAAGACCCGGAAGATATCAATCCCCACATCGCATGCCTGGGCGACAAAGGCCTCTACCACGTCGTCGGGATAATTACGATACCCTACCAGGTTCTGACCCCGAAGCAGCATCTGAAACGGGGTGGTGGGCATATATTTCTTCAGCGTGCGAATCCGTTCCCACGGGTCTTCCGCCAAAAAACGGTGCATGACATCAAACGTCGCCCCGCCCCACATTTCAATCGAGTGATACCCCATCTGCTCAATTATTTCAGCAATGGGGATCATATCCTCCGTCCGCATCCGCGTCGCAAACAGGGATTGGTGGCCATCACGGAGCGTCGTGTCGGTAATCTTAACAGGATTTTTTGCATTCATGAGTTTCGTCTCCTTTTCCCAAAATTTATTTATTAAAAAACAAAAGGGTGGTTTTACCCACCCTTTTAGAAAGATAAATTTGAATTGTCAAGCTTAACAAATTACCCTTGGCCCGTTTAATGCCAAAACCGCGTGTTTCATCGTGTTTTGCCCGGCCCTTAGATTTCAGCCCTTTGTTTTATTTCAGCAAGGCAAGAAACATCCCCGCCGCTGTCGCGGTGCCAATGACGCCGGCAACATTGGGCCCCATGGCGTGCATCAGTAGGAAGTTTCTCGGGTTTTCCTGCTGGCCGACCTTTTGCGTAACCCGCGCGGCCATCGGCACCGCGGAAACACCCGCCGATCCGATCAATGGATTAATCTTGTCTTTGAGAAAAAGGTTGAAGAATTTGGCCAGCAAAAGCCCTCCGACCGTGCTGAACGAGAAAGCAATAAGCCCGAGGATGAAGATAAAGATAGGCTGCGGATTCAAGAATGTTTCCGCCTTCATCGTAGTACCGACAGCAATTCCAAGGAAGATGGTAACAATGTTGAGGAGCTCATTCTGCGCGGCGTGTGAAAGACGCTGGACCACCCCGCATTCCCGGAAGAGGTTCCCCAGCATCAACATGGCCATCAGGGGCGCGGAGTCAGGAACAAGCAGGCAAATCACAAGAGTCGCAATCATCGGGAAGAGAATTTTTTCCAGCTTTGAAACGGGCCGCAACTGTTTCATCACAATCTGACGCTCCTTTTTAGAGGTCAGAAGTTTCATGATGGGGGGTTGAATCAGCGGTACCATCGCCATGTAGGAATAGGCCGCAATAGCATTGGCACCCAGCAGTCTCGGTGCCAGTTTGGCCGTCAGGTAAATACAGGTCGGGCCATCCGCGCCACCGATGATACCGATGGAAGCCGCTTCTTTAACCGTAAACCCAAGCGCGATCGCGCCAAAAAACGTAACATACACTCCAAACTGGGCCGCTGCTCCGAGCAGGAGCATTTTGGGATTGGCAATCAGGGGGCCAAAATCCGTCAAGGCCCCAACCCCCATGAAAATCAGCGGGGGAATGACTTCCCACTCAAGGCCATAATGGTAGAAAATCCAGATAAGGTCCCCTTTCCCGGCAAGAGGCGCAAGTGGGAGATTGACAATAAAAATGCCAAACCCAATGGGAACCAGCAGAAGGGGTTCAAAATCCTTCTTGATTGCGAGATAAATAAACAGAAACCCTATCAGCCACATAACAACATGGCCCAGGGTCAGGTGAACAACCCCGGTTTTGAAAAGTAATGTGTTAAGCGAAAACGCGTCCATATTTTAACTCCTTAAAAAAATTGTTTCGGTATTTTAAGTGTGTTTTGAAGACAGGCAAAAAAATTATTTGTTCAATTATTTTATGCTTTTTTCTTCTTGAACCCCTTCAAGATACCGCCGCAGATTTGAACGGAAAACATCAGAATTGCCAGACAAAGAAACACACCTGAAAATCCATAGATAAAAACCTTACCTGCTAATCCCCAATCATACATATTTTTACCTCCTTAGCAAAAATGGTTTTTGGCATACCACAAAAATTTTGCTTCCGCAAGCTTTTTTGAGAAAAAAACCAGGC
>JANTFN010000228.1 GCA_024763435.1 Thermodesulfobacteriota bacterium
CATTAGAGTTCATTATATTTGGAAAGGAGATATTGGCTCATGCAGACGAACGTCCCCCAGAAATTCACCCGAGCCTATAAAAAATCAGAAGTGATATTTGAAGAAAACAGCCAGGGAAGCGAGATGTTTGTCATTTATTCCGGGAAGGTCAGAATCTTTACTCAAGAACCGGGGTATGAACTTGATTTGGATTTTCTAGGCTCTGGTGAATTTTTCGGTGAAATGGCTTTAGTCGACTCCTCACCCCGTTCTGCGACGGCTATTGCAATGGAAGACGACACCCGCCTTGTTATCCTGGATCAGTCCAAGTTTCTCTACCTCGTAAGCCAGCAGCCGGTTTTTGCTCTGACAATCATGCATGCTTTGTGTAAGAGTATACGGGAACGTTGGGAATTATTGCCAAAATTGCTGGAAAAACAAAGGGCTGATGATGAAGGAAAACGGTTGTTATGAAGAGCGTCAAAAAGAAACCCAGGATTGTTGAGCTGCAACCCAACATTTATCAAATTCGGGCAATTCGGCCGGGAAGTCACGCCTATCTCGTAAAAGGCTGGTGGAAAAACATCCTGATAGATACCGGCATGGCGGACAGTTTTCAAAATCTTGAGGCAAGTCTGGCGGAAGTGAATCTTGAAATCAACCAAATTGATCTCATTATCCTGACTCATGAGCATTTTGATCATATTGGGGCCGCCGCTTTGTGTTTTGGCGAAGTGTTGGTAGCTGCCCATCGTTTTGCCGCCAACAAAATCCAATTGCAGGATGAATTTGTGTTGATGAACAAGTATTTTCAGGAAGCGGTAAAACCTTTTCACGCGGATATCTGGCTTGAAGACGGTATGATAATAGAGCTGGGGAACTATCAGCTCCGGGTGATCCATACCCCCGGACATTGTTCCGGCTCTATTTGCCTTTATGAGCCAAATCAAGGGCTTTTGTTTACCGGCGATACCGTTCTGGCTGGAGGAATATTGTCTGGAATTTGTCCTTCTGGAAGTGTCAGCGACTACTTGCACTCTCTGCAGACCCTCAGAACTCTCAATGTCGTGGAGTTCTATCCCGGCCATGGCTGGATTTCGACGACCCCTGCGAAAGATATGAACATGGCAGTGGAAAGAGCCCAGGCTTTATTGGAGGAATCGAAAATTCTTTTTAAAGCTTTGGATACTAAAGCCACTTTTGAAAGGCTTTTTATGGCTGTCAGAAAGTTCCCATTGCCAAAAAAAGCTGGAGAATGATCTCCAGCATATGTATTGAGCCCCTTTTTAAAAGGGCAATAAAAAAATGAAAATCAGGGTACCCCGGCGTTAAATATCTGGAGTTTTGTTAAGGCCAAGTGGTTTTTCTTTACTTTTTTTTAATAGATTATTAATGCTGCTTAAATTCAGTTTTTTCTGGGCGTTGTACCGTTGACGTGCATAAGGGGTAAAATATTGGTGCTCCTGGAAGAAATCTTTGTTCAATAGCCACCACTCCAGTTCGCTGTATGATTTTCCCTGGTTCAGTTCAAATTCCTGCCGTAGCAAGGTATTCTTCTCACAATAATTGTTTCGGCCAAGATGGGAGATGTCAGCGTCACAGACTATCTTTTCCAGTAGGGTGGCCGGTTTCTGGGGAATCCTGGTTGCCAGAATACAGTTCTTTATCTCCCTGATTTTTTCCTCCCTGACCGCATGCCTCCTCAGAAACTTTTCTGCCATCCCGGCGCTTCTTTCCTCGTGATTTTCAGGTGAATACAGTAAACCAAGGTCATGAAACCAGCATGCCAAGAGTACCGTTTCAAGCTCATCGCCTGAGACCTGCATTCCTTCGGCAATTTCTTTGCCTGCGGTAACCGTTTCTTTAGTATGGTTGTAGTCGTGGAAAATACAGGTAGCACAATGAGTGTTCTGAAAGCACTCAGACACCCATTGTGAGGCTTTTTTCAGTAGCGTATCATAAATGGTCATAGTCAGATATGGACCTGTCATCATGATTTGTAGGCAGTCTTGAAAAATGACCTTTTCGCCTTATGGATATTACCGCTCAATATTATAGCGAGCAATCTTATTGAGCAGACCCTGGCGGGTCAGGCCAAGCAGGCGGGCTGCTTGGGAACGGTTGCCGCCGGTCTGTCTGAGGGCGTCAACCACCATTCGTCGTTCCAGGCGGAATACGGCGGCCGGCAGGCTGGTTGACACCTCAAGTTGTGGATCAGTCTGAGAGGATGCCCCCCTGACCCGTTCCGAAAGATATGATGCCGTTATGTCTTCATCCTTGCCGGCCAGGGTAAGAGCCCTTTCAATTTCATGCTCGAGTTCGCGAATATTACCCGGCCAGTCATGTTGCATCAGCAGGTCCATGGCTCCCGGAGTCAAACGTACCACCGGCCGTTTGAACTTGGTAGCATATTTTTTCAGAAAATGTGCTGCCAGGAGCGCGATATCCTCTTTTCGTTTTCTTAAGGGGGGGATTACAATGGGAAAAACCTGAATTCGATAAAACAGATCCTCCCTGAAGTTGCCCTTTTTCACTTCTTCGTACAGATCACGGTTGGTAGCAGTAATTAGCCGGAAATCTACCCGGCGATAGGTGCTGCCACCTACCGGGCGCACTTGGCCTTCCTGGAGTACCCTCAACAGCTTTGTTTGCATTGCCGTTGGCATATCGGCAATTTCATCAAGAAACACAGTGCCGCCTCTGGCCATTTCAAACAACCCTTTTTTTTCGTTAGCAGCTCCGGTAAAAGCGCCTTTGACATGGCCAAAGAGTTCGCTTTCAAGGAGATTTTCGGAAAGAGCGGCGCAGTTTTCCGCAACAAACGGTTTGTTCTTCAGGGCACCATTATAGTGAATGGCCTTGGCAATCAACTCTTTTCCTGTTCCTGTTTCGCCCTGGATCAAAACAGTGGTGGTGGTGGAAATAACTTTGTCCAGCAGAGCAAAAACCCGCTGCATGGCGACGCTGGAAGATATAATCCCCTGTTTATTGAAGCGATCCCGCAGCTCGGTTCTGAGGCGAATATTTTCTGATTCAAGTGTTTTGGCATGTCGTTGCAATTCGCCATAAAGCTTGGCATTTTCGATGGCAATGGCAATGGTGCTTGAGAGGATCTCCAGTAATCTCAGGTCTTTTTCGCAAAAGGTGCCATCATGTTTATTAAAGGCGTAGAGAATGCCAAGCAGACCCTTTCGCGTTTCCAGGGGAACACAAATCATTGAATGAATGGTCATGTTCTGCTGCAGATCAAGCTTGTTGGTAAATCTTTTATCCTGGGAAACATCTTCTATGAGTAACGATTCCTTTGTCCTTAAAACCCATCCAGCCACGCCGTAGTTGTCAGGAAAACACATTTTATCAATGTTTTCCCGCCCGGCGTCATTTTGCTCTTCCGCAGTCCTGATGAAATAAAATTCTTTTTTCCGGCGGTCGTGAAGGGCAATTGAGGCGCCTTCAATATGAAAAACAGCCTTTATTTTCAATAACACGTCACTCAGCATTTCATCCAGGTCATAAATGGCATGAATGGAAGTCGCAACCTCG
>JANTFN010000229.1 GCA_024763435.1 Thermodesulfobacteriota bacterium
AAGATCACGGGAGCGATGCTGCCACAGGAGATAGGGCACAAGGATAAAGACCGGGACTGCCGCCGCGAGGAATCCCTTCGTGAGAAAAGCAAAGCCGCAAAAAAGGCCTGAAATAAAAAGATAGGCACGCTCCCGCCCCGAACTTCGCTGAGACTCAAGGGCCAGGAAAAACGCCGCCATGGTTCCGGTTAGAAAAAGGGTAAGAATTCCATCCAGGATATTGATGGTTCCAATGACACCAACCTCCACGCAGGTAAGGAAAATAAAAGAAGCAAAGATGGGCGGTGACTTTCCCGGAAAAAAGTGTTGCACAAGAAAAAAGAGGATGAGAGCGGTTAAACCGGCTGCCAGGGCGGAGGGAAGGCGGGCCGCGAAGGGGGTTTCTCCAAACAGGAGGAAAGAGGCGCTTTCGAGCCAGTACCCCATGGGGGGCTTCTCAAAATACCGCAGGCCGTTTAGGCGCGGGACGATCCAATCCCCGCTTGCAATCATTTCTCGTGGTATTTCAGCGTAACGCGCCTCGTCCGGGATAAAAAAAGGGCGAACACCCAGAGGAACAATATAGAGCGTAATAAAAAGGAGAAGGACGATAAGGGTGTTTCGCCTGGGGTTTGTTGAGCCGGCCGTCATATCTGCCCCCGTTTTTCAAGAATGGCGGCATAGCTCCTTGCGATACGGGGATGGGCTGTTATCCTGAATCCGCGTGCCTCCGCAATAGAGAGGGTTTTCGCAAAGGCGCTTTTCTGGACGTGTCCCCTGGGTTCAGCCATGAAAAATATCCCGTTGTCCCTCAGCAATGCCTGTACCTCCGCGAATAAAACAGCGGGGTCCGGGACCTCATGGACAAGCGCGAAGGCCAGAGCAAGATTTATTTTTCCCGCCAGTTTTTCCAGGCCAAGGGTTGCGGGGGGGCAGATATGTGTCTCGATGGTATCGGAAACCCCTGCTTTTTGGGCGCGTTTTTCGAGGATTTCCAACATTCGTTCCTGGATATCCACGCAGATAACCTTTCCCGACGGCCCAACCATTTTGGCAAGGGGCAGGCTGAAAAAGCCCATGGCACATCCAATGTCCAGGACCGTCATTCCCGACCGGACATAAGGCCCAAAAATTCTTTCTGGATTTTGGAGAAAACGTCTTAAAGGGTTGAGGAGAAAATATCCTGCCCAGATGGGACACACATCTCCAGCCATACCTGTATTTCCCTCTATGGCCCCTGTTACCGGTTATCCCTGTTGAATATTATGAGGGAGATGGGTGGCTTCAGGCCTGTTTTGCTGAAAGAGTTCTTTTACGGAGCTCTTTGTCAGGACAATCAAAGAAAAAACACCCAGGATAGTCCCGAGGGGAATGAACAGACATTCTACGCCGCCAATAACGAGACAGAACTGGTATTTTTTCCGTCGGGCCAGGTAGCGCCCTGTCAGGATGATACAAAGCGCCAGTGTCCATCCAAAGAGAATTAAACAGGAGGCGATAGCAACAAAAATCCAACCCGCGAAGGCAGGCGGCATGTTTCCGTGGGAAGACATCTTCCCCGGCGCGTAAATCATGACAAGCCCAATGGCGAGGTGAATAAAGGGAAGCAATGAAAACAGGCCTGCCAGCCCCCCCAGAACATAGTGAAAAATGGACAACAGCCGGAGATTTTTTTCGTCTTCGCTCGTTTGTTTCATAATGGAGACATATCAGGATCAGTGACATGTGTCAATGAAGGCTTGCCTTTTTTAACGGGGGTTATTATATTCAACATAACAAAAGGAGGATGCAGGGGTGAAGCTGTTGCGTAAAGCGGGCGCGTGTTTTTTTCTGTCTGTTTTTTTGATGATGACTGGGTGCAGCGGCCTTCAGATGAAGACCGAATCCCTGGTTTACAAAGCGAGGTACCGGGTTATGGATGGTGACTTGGTTGGAAGTGTTGCCCCCTTGAAAAAGGCCCTGACCCTGGCGCCGAAGGACGTTAACGCGAACGTATTGATGGCCCAGATTCAATACCGCCTTGGTAAAATTGATGAGGCTGGGAAATTCGCGTTGGCGGCTTACGCGGTTGATCCGCGGGATTTCAGGGCGATGGGTATCCTGGGCCTGGTTGATTTGAACAGGGGCAGGTATCAACAGGGCATGTCGAGGGCTGGGGAAGCCATGGAAATTTTTAATGGTATCGAGGAAGTGGGGGGTAATCTTCCTGTGGAGCCCGAAACTATCCTGAAGCAAATGGCAGCCGATCTGAAGCAGCACGGGGAGATTTCAAAAGAGAAGATAGCTGCCCTGGCGTCGGCTTTCCAGGCGAAGATAGACTGGTATGAATTTGACGAAGAATACCGAAAATGGCATTTCAGGAGCTTCTATGATACTCGTCCGGACGGGGGAGGGACTCCGAGCAATTAGGGTGTTACACCTGTCTGGGTTGACAGATGCGCGATGGCCGCTTTAAAAGGAGGTCGAAGGACACCTTTTTCCGTAATAATCGCGGTAATAAGAGAGGCGGGTGTCACGTCAAAAGCGGGGTTAAAGGCCTCAATCCCCCGGGGGGCGATGCGTTTGCGGCCGCAGTAAAACACCTCGTTTTCATCTCTGTATTCGATAGGAATGGCTGCCCCCGATTCAGCCGCCGTGTCAAAGGTAGAGAGGGGTGCGGCGACGTAGAAGGGGATGCCGTGATGATGCGCCAGAACCGCCACGCCATAGGTCCCTATTTTATTGGCCGTATCTCCGTTTCCGGCAATTCTGTCCGCGCCGACCACCACAAGGTCAATCGCGCCGCTTCTCATCAACGTCCCTGCCATGCCTTCCGTGATAAGGGTGACGGGGATGCCGTGTTGTTTTAACTCCCACGTGGTCAGCCGGGCCCCCTGGAGGACAGGGCGGGTTTCATCGGCATAGACGTGAACCTTTTTCCCTTCATTAAAGGCGGCGTAAATAACCCCGAGGGCTGTTCCAAAACCACCTGTCGCAAGCGCACCGGCGTTACAGTGGGTCAGGATCCCGGCGGAATCCGGGACGAGGACCTTGCCGTGGGCCCCCATGGCGCGATTCAGGGCAATGTCTTCCCGTAAAATAGTTTCCGCCTCGGTCTTGAGCGTTTCTTTAAGCAAAGAGGCAGGTGTTTTTTTCGCGCAGGTTTTCATTCTTTGAATAGCCCAGAAAAGGTTGACGGCAGTGGGGCGGGAATCGGCAAATTGTTGACACAGCGCTTCAAATTCTTTCAGAAAGGTTGTCTTGTCATCCGTATCCATCTGCCGCGCCCCAAGCGCCAGGCCCATGGCTGCGGCCACGCCGATAGCCGGAGCACCCCGAATCACCATTTTTTTGATGGCTTCGATAACACACGCGGGTTCCGCGCAGAGGAGATACCGGACCCGATTAGGCAAGGCTCTCTGATCCAGTATTTTAATCCCTTCCGGCGTCCATTTTATTGTGAAGAATGACGATTTTTTTATCATACAATTACCCTTTCTTATATAAGAATATAATGAGTTTTAATCCTTA
>JANTFN010000230.1 GCA_024763435.1 Thermodesulfobacteriota bacterium
GCAGGTAATACCTGCCATCTTCTGTTTTCCCGACAAAGCCCTCCTGCACAAGGGATGATAATGCCTTTGGCCGGTAATCCCGCATGCCGACATGCAAAAAGTCGGTTTTTTCGTAGGAAAGATGAACGGCAGACCCGATATCCACCGCCTTTTTTTGCCTGAGATCGTCAACAATCTGCTTCGCGACCCTGCGCATCTTAAGCATAATCCCGTAACGCGTCAGGATATAGACCACGATGAGAAAAAAAATCCCTATGATGATTTGAACGCTTTCCGGCATAACACCTCTTTCTTTTTCTAATAGGTCAGAACCATACCGCCATCAAACAGCAGGTCTCCACCCACCAGGTAAGTGGAAAAACGAGAAAATCCAAAAACAAAAAGATTTCCGACATCGATGGGTGCCATCATCTCCTTTACCCGCGAGGACCCCATCATGACGTCGCTGACAACCTCTTCCTGCGTAATTCCGCGTTGTTTTGCCTGATCAGGAATCTGCTTCAGAGCCAATGGAGTTTTAACATACCCGGCGCTAACGGTAAATGCACGAAATTTTCCCTCCCCTTCCGCAGAAATAGACTGGGCCAGCGCCCTGAGGCCAAATTTTGTGATGTTATACACTGGCTTATTTTTGGTACAAATATGCGCGTGTACGGAAGCCATATTCCCAATAACACCAAAACCATCCGCACTCTCTTTGATATGGGAAATGACCAGCTTGGAAAGGTAAAAGGGCGCGCGCAGCATAATACGCTGCATTAAATCATAGGCCTCCATCGGAAAATTATCGATGCTGTCGATATGCTGCAGTCCGGCAACATTCGCGAGAAATTTAATGCTACCTGCCTTTGCGCCCTCTGCCACCGCCTTCTCAATCTGCGCGTCTTTCGTCAGGTCTGTCTTGACAAAAATGACTTTACCACCCAGCTCGCCGGCGATATCGCACGTCTCCTGGCCGCCTTTCTCATTGATATCGAGGCCTACCACGGTTAAACCGTTCACCGCTGCTGCCACCGCCGCTGCACGTCCTATCCCGCTTGCCGCTCCCGTCACGATGCAGACATTGTCACGGATAAAATGATTGTCCTTGAGGATCAGAACATCGTCATGTTTGATGACCGGTTCGTTAATATCCATTTTTCCCCCCGTTAAAAGTTATTCAAACATCTTCCCGGGATTCAGGATCCCGTTCGGATCCATCATCCTCTTGATTTGTTTCATAAGGTTCAGACTCTCGCCATGTTCCAGGGCCATGAATTTCCGCTTGCCAATCCCCACGCCATGTTCCCCTGTCGCGGTTCCTCCCATGGCAATGGCATGGGACACGATCTCAAAATTGGCCTCGTCCCGTTTCTTGCAAAAGGCCGTGTCTGAGAAATCACCGGCAATAACAAGGTGAAGATTTCCGTCTCCCGCGTGACCAAAGGCATATCCCCTGATGCCGTATTTTTCAATCGTTGTGACTGCGTAGGCCACCATTTCAGAATATCCGGAAAGGGGAACAGCCGTATCAAGAATCATGAAATCGAGTCCCGGGTTGTTTCGCTTAATATATTCATAGGCCTTGTGCCGGTTTTCCCACAGGTGATTCCGCGCCTCCCGGCCGACACCGGATTCAAAACTATTACTCTCATTATCTTCACAAATCATTTCCGCCAGACGAACATCCTCTTTTAACGCCACCTCGCTGGTACCTGTAAATTCCATAAACAGTGTGGCTGCCTCCTTCAGACCGGCATCTGCTTCTTCATTAATCACCTTTACCGTGGATATATCCAGAAGTTCCAGCGCGGCGGGCCCCAGTCCCGACCCCATGATATCATAAACCGTCTGCGTGGCCTGCTCAACGGTGGGGAAGGTCGCCACAGCGGCACTGAAGCGTTCGGGAATACCGGCAAGTTTCAGGGTCGCCTCTGTCACAATGCCAAGGGTTCCTTCGGAGCCGACGATAAGATGAACAAGGTCATAGCCCGATGAGCTTTTCTGCGCCCAGTTTCCGGGGTGAATAACCTCCCCATTCGCGAGGACCACGGTCAGTTTCGCGACATTATCCCGTGTGCCGCCATATTTAACCGTCCGAACGCCACTGGCGTTGTTGCCAATCATCCCGCCAATCGTCGCATTGGCACCGGGATCCGGGGCAAAAAATAACCCATGGCGACTCAGCGTCTTGTTCATATCCTGATATTTCACCCCTGCCTGAACATCCACATGAAAATCCTCCGCGCGGATGGCAAGAATTTTCTCCATACGGTCAAAATCCAGGACAATTCCCTTGAACATGGGAAGCGGGTTTCCTTCAAGGCTGGTCCCCACGCCCCAGGGTGTCACGGGAATCTTTTGTTTATTCGCGTAGGCAACGACGGCGCTCACCTCTTCCGTCGTTTCAGGCCAGATGACCACATCGGCAAAATAACTTTTATGAAACGACTCGTCATGTGAGTGAATTTCCAGATTGGACTGGCCTGTAGAAATACGGTCCCCGGCAACAAGCCCTTTCAGAAACCTCAGGTCCGCATCCGTAAAAGGTTGATACGTCATTTCAAACCTCCCTCGCTGTTTGTATGGGAAAGGTTACAGAGCCATGTGGCATAATTACCACATCAGGATTGTCGCCCGCAAGGTCGAATCCGATATCAAGGGCCTTCTGCGGCGTGGTGGCAGGAATAACGCCGGCTGTTTTTGCAATCTTCTCATCCATGGCGGAATAGAGCACGATCTTGTAGCGCGCCGCCCAGAGCGCGATCCCGAATCCCATAAGCCCGCCGATGGTGCAGTGGTCTTTAAGATAGGCGTATCGCTCGGCATTGTCCGCGAAATCAGAAAAGATACGCGCAAAGTCGTCATTCCCCATCCCTTCCCGACATTCCGCGAAAATAACGATGACCCCACCCTGTTTGATAGCTCGCGTCACATTATCGAGTGTTTTATAAACCTGGTAAAAATTGATATCCTCGGGATATCCCATGGCACTAGCGACAACCATATCGCCTTTCAGCTCCGTTTCAATCCCGTAAAATTCCCGGACCTTTTTAATGCCCGCCTGATGGGTTTCAAGGGGCTCTCCCGCTACGATGGCCGCAATCTCTTTCTTTCGATTAATAACTGTATTAACAAGAAAATCCGCCTTTGCCGCCTTCATGACCGCCACCAAGTCCTCATACAGGGGATTCCCCCAGGTCACGCCGGAGCAGACCTGTGGATTCAGCCCCTCCTCCGCAGTTCCCAAGGCAATTTTGTGATTATTCTGGATTGTATCGTATCCGGATGTCCCCACGGATAGGGCCTTTGGCCCCCCGCCAAAACCTGCCAGAAAATGATAGACAATCCCCCCGGTAAGGATAACCCTGTCCGCCTCCATAACCCGCCGATTGACCCAGATCGGGGTTTTCCCCGGGGTTTCTCCGAGATAAACCAGATCACTCTTTTCACGGGCACGATGATCTGTTACTTCATAATTTTCAAAGACCTCAT
>JANTFN010000231.1 GCA_024763435.1 Thermodesulfobacteriota bacterium
GCTCATTTCAACTTTTTGGTATTAAGGCAAGAAATTTCTTTACTTGCTTATGTAGCAGGTTGTTTGAATAAAACCCTGAGAATGCCCTTCTTTTTGTTTGAGATTTCTGCAGTTTTATGTGAGAATAATCTCCGGGTGGAAGTACGGCAGAATGACATGCAAAAAAAATAAAAAAAGGCAAACGGAAGGCTTGACAAGCCATTTTAAAACTGATAGTGTCTTTCGGCTTTTAAGATGTGTAAAATAGGGTAAGAAAATTAAGTAACGATTTGAAGGGGTTATTATTTATGCCAACGATTAATCAGCTGGTGCGTCAGGGCCGGCAAAAGGTAAAGAAGAAGCGGACCGCGCCTGCATTAAAGGGGTGCCCTCAAAAACGGGGTGTTTGTACAAGGGTTTATACCTCCACGCCGAAAAAGCCTAATTCCGCGCTGAGAAAAGTCGCGCGTGTTCGGTTGACAAACGGGATGGAGGTAACCTCCTATATTCCCGGTATCGGGCATAATCTTCAGGAGCATTCCGTTGTTTTGATTCGCGGCGGCAGGGTCAAGGATTTACCAGGTGTGCGATATCATATCATCAGGGGCACGCTGGATACACTGGGTGTGCAGGACCGTCGGAATGCGCGTTCAAAATATGGGGCGAAACGGCCTAAATAGGGGAATTATTCAATGCCGAGAAGAAGAGAAGTCAAGAAAAGGGATATCATCCCTGATCCGAAATACAGGGATGTTCTGGTTCAGAAGTTTATCAACCGCATGATGCTGGATGGGAAGAAGTCTCTCGCGGAAAAGATATTTTATCAGGCGATGGATGAGATCGAGAAAAAGGCCAAGGAAGATCCTCTGAAGGTGTTTAAAAAGGCCGTTGAAAATATTAAACCCATGATTGAGGTTAAATCACGGCGTGTTGGTGGTGCGACCTATCAGGTTCCCGTTGAGGTTCGGTCAGGCCGAAGGACGTCACTGGCGCTGCGGTGGATTGTAAAATATACCCGGACACGCGGGGAACGGGGTATGGTTAAGAAACTGGCGGGAGAGTTGCTGGACGCGGCTAATAATAAGGGCGCTTCCATCAAAAAGAAGGAAGACACACATAAGATGGCCGAGGCCAATAAGGCCTTCGCGCATTATCGTTGGTAAGCCGTCTATCCTGAAATTATATTTGGAATAAACTGTTATTAATTATAAAAGAAGGATTTCTTTATTCTTTTTGGGATTTTGAGAAAAATCACAGACATCGCAAAAAGAAAGAGCAAAAGGGGTTTTTGGTTTGGGAAGACAGGTACCGCTTCAGAAGACGCGCAATATCGGCATCATGGCGCATATCGATGCCGGGAAGACGACGACTACGGAGCGAATTTTATATTATACAGGGATTTCGCACAAACTGGGGGAGGTTCATGATGGAACGGCCGTCATGGACTGGATGGCGCAGGAACAGGAACGCGGCATCACCATTACCTCGGCAGCGACGACCTGTTTCTGGAAGAATCACCGCATAAACATTATAGATACACCCGGGCATGTTGATTTTACTGTTGAAGTAGAGCGGTCTCTGCGGGTGCTGGATGGCGCTGTCGCGGTATTTTGCGCCGTGGGGGGAGTTGAACCTCAGTCAGAGACGGTATGGCGGCAGGCAGATAAATACGGGGTTCCCAGAATTGCCTTTGTGAACAAAATGGACCGCGTGGGGGCAGATTTTTACCACGTAGTTGATATGCTGAAAAACAGGCTGGGAACGACGCCCCTTGTTTTGCAGTTGCCTATCGGTGCTGAGGACAGTTTTTCCGGGGTTGTGGATGTGATTGCCCAGAAGGGCTATATTTTTGAGGAATCATCGCTCGGGGCTGATTTTAAGGAAGTTCCTGTCCCGGCTGATATGCTTGAGGCCGCGGAAACGTACAGGGAGGCTATTTTAGAGGCGGTTGCCGATGTAGATGAATCGCTGATGGAAAAATATCTTGAAGGTGAAGTGATTTCAGAGGATGAGCTGAAGAAGGCCATAAGAAAAGGGACAAGCATGCTTAAGCTCGTTCCTGTGTTTTGCGGCTCAGCCTTTAAGAATAAAGGGGTCCAGCCGCTTCTGGACGGTATTATTGACTATCTTCCCTCGCCGCTTGACATTCCTCCTGTTACCGGGAAGGATGGAGAGGTGCGTGAGGCTTCGGATGAGGCGCCTTTTGCCGCGCTTTCATTTAAAATTATGACAGATCCGTTTGTCGGGCACTTGACCTATTTCAGGGTCTATTCGGGGTATCTGACAAGCGGCTCTTACGTTTATAACGCGACACGTCAGAAAAAAGAGAGAATTGGCCGCCTGCTCAAGATGCACGCGAATAAGCGCGAGGAAATTAAAGAGGTTTACTCGGGAGATATCGCGGCAGCCGTAGGTCTTAAAAATACCCTGACCGGTGATACACTGTGTGATGACAAGGCGCCGATTATTCTGGAATCCATTGTTTTCCCGGATCCTGTTATCTCTATCGCGATTGAGCCGAAGAGCAAGGACGACCAGGAAAAGCTTTCAACCTCCCTGAACCTTCTGGCGACGGAAGATCCTTCTTTTACTGTCAGGACAGATGAAGAGATGGGTCAGACCATTATTTCCGGGATGGGAGAGCTTCACCTCGAGGTTATTGTGGATCGTCTCGTGAGAGAATTTCATGTGGACGCAAACATAGGAAAACCGCAGGTGGCTTATAGAGAAACCATCAGCCGGGAAGCAGAGGCGCAGGGACGTTATGTGCGCCAGACAGGCGGGCGGGGACAGTATGGGGATGTCCATATCAGGATAGAACCTAATGAATCCGGTAAAGGATTTGAATTTGTAAATAAGATTGTAGGCGGTGTCATTCCGAGGGAGTATATTTCTTCGGTTAAGAGTGGAATTGAAGGGGCCCTGACACAAGGCATGCTTGCCGGGTTTCCTGTTGTGGACGTGAAGGCGACGCTTTTTGATGGGTCGTATCATGAAGTTGATTCTTCTGAGATCGCATTTAAGATTGCCGGGTCCATGGCGGTAAAGGAGGCTTGTTCTAAAGCCAAAATGATGTTATTAGAACCTATTATGTCGCTGGAGATTGTAACGCCAGACGATTATATGGGGGATGTTATGGGAGATATCAGCTCCCGCCGGGGAAAGGTGCAGGGAATGGAAAACAGAGCGACGGTGCAGATTATCCGTGCTGAAGTTCCCCTGGCCAATATGTTTGGGTATGCGACCGACCTTCGTTCCATGAGCCAGGGGAGGGCGACCTACACCATGCAGTTTTCGCGATATGCCCAGGTTCCGCAGGGCATCGCGGAAGAAATAATGGAAAAGAAAAACTGAGGAAAACATAAATTAAAAAGGAATAAATATTTATTTTTAGGGGGGAGAAGAGATGGCGAAGCAGAAATATGAGAGGACCAAGCCGCATGTGAACATAGGGACGATCGGTCATGTGG
>JANTFN010000232.1 GCA_024763435.1 Thermodesulfobacteriota bacterium
TTTGCCTTTTGCCTTTTGCCTTTTGCCTTTTGCCCTTAGCCCTTAGCCTCCAGCTTTTCGAGGAGAACTTGCATAATGGCGTTATTTAAGGGATTTTTCCGAGCATGCCTAAAGCGTTCCATGATGACTTCCCGTTTTGTCTCGGGCGAAAGTTCTTCGCTCCCATCATCCACCGGATGCCCCTCGACTACAAGCCGATGAATCGCCACCTTTTCGAGACGCGCGATCAGGCTGTCCGTCAGCGCCGTTCCTTCGCCACAGAGGGTAATACCCTTTTCATTGGTAACCGCCCTGGCAAGTGTCATCCCCGCCTGGGCCTGATCAAGATTTATTTTCTGCATATTTTCTCTTTCCCTTTATTGAAACCCGTTATATGAAAGGCTTTTCCCCTCATCTTTCCTCCAGTTCCTTGAATCCAACCGCATAAACCCCGCCGCCTTTAAAAAAGGTATTCAGGGCGGGAATGATATGTTTTCTGAATTTCTCCTCGCTCGCGCGATTGGACGCTCCTTTTCCAAAATCACGCTTCAACTGTTTGTATATCAACGTCCGAAGGAGTTTTTTCCGGGTTTCAAGCTCCCGTGGCAGGTCCTTCCGTACAAATTCCATAGTAAGGCGCACGGAAAGGAATCTATCACTTTCACCCTTTAAAGCAGGTAGCCTGATAAAAAACGGCTTCATGTCATATTGTTTGATCACAACCTTCTTTTGCCTTGTCACCACGGGTTTTCTGGAAATTTTCACTCGCCTGCCGTTCAAATCCTTCTCTTTTTGATGAATATATCTTGAGGCAACAAAAAAAGAACCGGCAAAAAGCACGACAAACCCAATAGCACCAATCATAACCCACTTTAAAAATCCTTTTCTCCGGGGTGTTTCAATCTCTTCCGGTTCAAGGTCATTGCCGTCATCCCCTGTTTCTTCTCCAGTCTTTTCATCAGGTGCTACTTCCTCCGAAGAAGTTTTTTCTTTATCCGCGCTTTCGTTTGGTATATCTACGCTTTCGCTGCTTTCGGCCTTCTCCGCCACATTATCCACTATATCGCCGGGGGCTTCTTCATCAAACAGAGGGCGCTTTTCTACGTCATTCTGGGCGGGAGTATCCCCTGCCGTATTTTCCCCGTCTTTGCTATTCGGTTTTTTTTCGTCCACCATCGTCTTTATTCCGGTTTATCCTGTTACCCTGGGCTGAACACACCTTCCGTAGGCAAGTGCCGCTTCCTGCCTAACTTCGTCATCTTCATCCAAAAGGCACTTTAAGATATCTTCTTTAACCTTGTCAGAGTGTATATTTCCAAGGGCCGAAAGGATGGCCTTTCGAACCATCCAGCTTTTATCCCCGAGCGCCCCGACAAGGGGCGGGAGTGCCGTTTCATCCCGCATGTTTCCAAGCGCAATGGCCGCCGTTCTGCGCACTTCGGCCCGTTCATCTCCAAGGGCCTTGATAAATATCTCACGTGCTCTCTCGTCTTTTAAGTGGTTCAGGGCAATCACAGCCTCCATGCGAACCTCCCAGCGGGGATCTTCAACGCTTTCCATCAACGCCTCAACAGCGTTCAATGCCCTGATTTTTCCAAGGGCAATGGCCGCGGCCTGCCGTATCTCCCACCGGTCATGTTTCAGGCAGGCAATAATTTCTTTCGAGGCCTCGCTAACACCAAGGGTGGCCAGTCCGGAGAGGGCCGCAACGATTTGTCCTGCATCGGTTCTCCTGAGAATTTCTACCAACGGGTCAATCACATCTGAATGCATGATTTGTCCAAGTGCCCAGGCCGCCGCTCTTAATACCGCCAAGTTCCCTTCTTTTTCCTTGAAATCATCGCCCCATATCTGATTCAACGCCTCTCTGGCCTCTGCCGTATTTTTCGCCTTCTTGCCAAGAATAGTAATAATCCGCATTCGATCATTTCCGCCATCCGCCCCGATAATCTTTCTCAAAAACGGGATCGCCCGCGTATCGCCCAGTGCCCCGAGCGCGACCGCCGCTGCCTGTCTTACACGCCACTGAGGGTCCTTTAAAAGCGCCGCAAGCGCGGGCCCTGCCTCCTTGATTTGTTCCTCTCCCGCCGCAATGGCAGCCCCCCGACGAATATTCGGGTTGCCATCCTTGAGGCTTTTTACAATAGCCTGTCTCAGTGTTTTATCCATTCACCCTCCTTCACGCAATGAGGGATCTTTCGCGCAGGACTATTTTTATATAATTCATAACACATTTTAATTACTGAATATTTTTTCTATTTTTTCTTTTAAGGTCTCGGCCGTAAAGGGTTTTACGATGTAGTTGCTGACACCGGACTTCACTGCCTCTACAATATTCTCCTTCAGGGCCTCCGCCGTGACCATGAGAAACGGAAGTCCCTTGAGCTTTTCATCGGCACGCACAGCCTTCAGGAGTTCCAGACCACTCATATTGGGCATATTCCAGTCAGATACAATAAAATCCACCTGCTGATTTTCCAAAACGCGCAAGGCAGCCTTGCCGTCATCCGCTTCTACAATATTTTCATATCCAAGTTGTTTTAAGATATTTTTGACAATCCGCCGCATAGTCGCGAAGTCATCCACGACTAAAATCCGCATCTTACTGTCCGGCATTTCACCCTCCTCCTGTTTATGTCCCCTGTTTCATCCATGCCCGCAGGCGCAACACCGCCTGAGAGCGCAGTTGCGATACCCTTGATTCACTGATACCTAAAATAGCGCCAATCTCTTTCATCGTCAACTCTTCATGGTAATAGAGCGTTATGACAAGGCGTTCTTTTTCAGGCAATTTGTCAATCTGTCCAGCAACATATTCAATCATATCATGAAACTGCGCCGCGAGAAACGGGTCATTTTCCTTCGTGATCTGGACGAGACGATACAGACGTTCCTCCCATCCCGTGCCTGCTTCCACAACTTTGCCCAACGCTTCAAGATGAACCACGGCCCCCGTTGTTGCCTCTCTCAACAGGGTAAAGTAGTCCTCAAGGTCCATATTGAGGACACGCGCCAGCTCTCCAGCTGTGGGGGGGCGTTTTAATTTTTGTTCATATTCCCTGTAAACCTGCTCAAGATGGTTCGATTTTTTCCGAATAGAACGCGGCAGCCAGTCATTCTTCCGGAGTTCATCGAGCATCGCGCCCCGGATACGGTACTCAGCGTAGGTCTTGAACTGGATTCCCCGCCCTTCATCAAACTTCTGCGCCGCGTCCAACAGGCCGATGACGCCGGCATCTATTAAATCCCCCAGCTCCACATTGACCGGCAGTCTTGCCGCCAACCGCTGGGCAATATATTTAATGGATGCGGCAAATTCAGCAAAAAGCGCCTCCTTCTCCGCCTTGCCGCTTTTATTAGAATATATCTGGTCCTTCCCTGCCATTATCTAAATGTCTTTCACCGCGGGACACTCCTTTTTATAGGTAGAAGGTTGAAGGTTGAAGTCTGAAGGCAAACCAATTTGTA
>JANTFN010000233.1 GCA_024763435.1 Thermodesulfobacteriota bacterium
GTTTATCCTCTCTGCGGGCAGGATTTTTATAACGACCCTTATCCTGGGGACTTCTCTGTTTATCCCGGAACACGGGAAGGGTGTCCTGCTCATTCCCTCCAACATACACCTTTACATCCTTATTTCCATTGTCTACTTTTACTCCCTTATATGCCTTGCCCTGACAAAACACATCAAAAGGCTTGAGCGCTTCATTTTTCTTCAAATTTTTGCGGATATTATCTTCATAACCGCCTTTGTAACCATCAGCGGCGGCGTTGAAAGTATCTTCATTTTTCTCTATTTCTTTTCCACGATCGCAAGCGCCCTATTCCTGAACAGGACAAAACTCCTTGTCATTGTTTTTTTTGCAACCCTATTTTACGCGGGCAGCATTCTGCGGATTGCGCCGATACACGCCCTTCTAACATCCTCTTTTTTTACCTATGTCTGGGCACACCGCTTCCTCCTCTATAAACTTGCTATTCACACCATTGCCCTGTGGGGGATTGCTATCCTGACGAGTTTCCTGTCTCTGGAGCTTCAGAAAAGGCGTCGCGAGCTTCAGCAACAATCAAAGGCCTATAAGCAATTAGAACAATTTAATGAAAACATACTTAGAAGCATTGAAAGCGGCATTTTGACTGTGGATAACAGCAGCCGGATCAGTTATATTAATCAGGCTGGCAGTGCAATTCTCGAAGCAGAAGCAAAAGCCCTTATCGGCCAGGATATTTTTGCTCTTTTTCCCACACTGGGTAATTATCTGAAATCAAGCAATCACCTTTCCAAGTCTCCGTCTCACTCCCGTATTATCCTGAAAGATTTCACAGACAAAAACAAGATCATCGGTTTTTCCTCATCTTCCTTTATGGACTCGGAAAACAATACAGTAGGCAAAATTCTCATCTTCCAGGACCTTACCCGCTACAAGGCCATGGAAAAAAAGGTTCGGGAATCAGAAAAACTGGCAACCATAGGCAAATTTGCCGCGGGGCTTGCCCATGAAATCAGAAACCCCCTGGCCTCTTTAAGCGGATCGATACAAATTTTGAAAGATTCTCTTGAATTGTCCGGAACCGATAGAGAGCTCATGGATATCGTCCTCAGGGAAACAGACCGGCTCAACCGCCTCGTAGCTGATTTCCTGCAGTTCTCTCACACAAGGAAGGAAAAACTCACACGTTTTAACCTCCGCGCCTTAATCAGCGAAATCCTGTCCGTGCTGAGAAAAGAAGTTCTTGAAGATGACGGGGCCCATTTTCAAAATCTCCTGGCGGATGACTTCATTGTTTTTTCTGACCGTGACCGTCTCAAACAGGTATTCTGGAATCTTATCCTGAACGCCATTCAGGCAAAAGACAAAAAACCCCTTTCTGTCACTATTCGTGGCGAAAAATCTCCTCAGGACCCATCCGAAGATTCTGCCGATACGCATTGTAAAATTACAATTCAGGATACTGGAAAGGGATTTTCAGCGGCGACGGGAAGAGTCATTTTCGACCCATTCTTTACAACACGCCACAGTGGCACCGGATTAGGCCTCTCTATTACCCGGCAAATTATAAACTCTTTAGGCGGCACAATCCATTTTGACTCACAGGAAGGTGTCGGGACAACTGTCCACGTTGTATTACCCTGTTGATCCATGATGTATTTGAGAAACATAACCACATATAAAACACACTCTTATCAGGAAATACTGAGACACAATTTCTCTATAATTAAAATTAAACAGGAAAATTTCTTTCATAAAAACCAATGCGCTTCTAACTCAGCCCTTTCAAAAGATAACAGGGAGAAAGTAAGATGACAAATACGTCTCCTTCTTCGCGGGTTCTGGTCGTTGATGATGAAAAGGATATTCGAACACTTCTCTCTATTCTGCTTACCCGGGAAGGCTATACGGTTGACACGGCCTCGGGTGGCAAGGACGCCATTAATAAATCTGCGGAAACATTTTATCCCCTCATCATAACCGATATTAAAATGCCGGACTTGTCCGGTATCGAACTCCTGAAATTTGTACGGGAAAACTCCCCGGGAAGTATCGTGATTCTAATGACGGCCTACGCCTCCAATGAAACAGCTGTCGAGGCCATGAAGCAAGGGGCCTATGATTATATTACCAAACCCTTCAAGGTCGATGAAGTCAAATTAATCGTCAGAAACGCCATGGAGCACCAGCTCCTCAGGGAAGAAAATCTAAAACTTAAGGAAAAGCTGTCCATTTCGACGGAAGATATGGGTATTGTAGGCTCCAGCAAGCCCATGCGACGCCTGATGGATCTTATTGCCCGTATTTCAAAAACACGCACGCCTATCCTGATCACGGGTGAAAGTGGTACCGGCAAGGAAGTCATCGCCAAAACCATTCACCATCTGCAGGATGCCACATCCCCTTTTATCCCTGTTAATTGTGGCGGCATCCCCGAAACGCTGCTTGAAAGTGAGCTTTTCGGATATAAAAAGGGGGCATTCACGGGTGCTGTCAGTGATAAAACAGGATTGTTTGAGGCCGCAAATGGTGGCATCCTTTTTCTTGACGAGATTGGGGAATTATCATTGACCCTGCAGGTCAAGCTTCTCAGGGTTCTCCAGGATCACACCTTTCGAAGGCTGGGTGACAACAGGGATATTCATGTGGATGTCCAGGTTATCTCCGCCACAAACAGAAATATTGAAAAAGAAGTAGCGGAAAAGAAATTTCGCGAAGACCTCTTTTTTCGTTTGAACGTTATCAGGGTTCATGTCCCGCCATTGCGGGAAAGAAAAGAGGATATTCCACTCCTTATCGAGCATTTCATCCATAAATTCGCGAAAAAATATACCAGCCGGGCGATAAAAGTGTCCTCCTTTATTCTGAAAGAGCTTGAGCAATATGATTTTCCGGGAAATGTCAGGGAACTTGAAAATATGGTCGAACGTGCCGTAGCGCTTCAGGACTCAAATATAATTCTACCGGAATCCTACGCGCATGTTCCGGAAAACGCTGAAACGGGAATTGAAAATTCTTTCCATACGTGTTGCTTTCCCAGCGAGGGCATCTCGCTTCCAGACCTTATCGAAGAAATGGAAAAGGCTTACCTTGCCGAGGCACTGGTACGGTGTAACGGCAAAAAAATTGAGGCGGCCCATCTCCTGGGAATGTCATTCAGATCTTTCCGCTATAAACTGGAGAAATATGGGTTAGCATCGTAAGACAATGTCTTTAAAAGACCGTTTAAACTTAAAGGCCCCTATCCGCGCGTTCTTTCCCGCCCTCGCTAAATTGGAAACAACAGGACTTCTGACACCCCTCTCAAAACTCGAAATTCTTTTTTCAAATCCGGCTTGATTTAATAATTGACACACCTCAAAAGATGTGATAGGAAAATCCCGTATCAAAAAAGGGTTCAC